>CAZAAM010000040.1:0-13067 GCA_964483055.1 uncultured Victivallales bacterium | reverse complement strand
TGGAACGGACGCGGTTCGCGGATTTCGCCACTGGCATTGGCGCGGACGTCTGATCGCGTATCGCAAACCCGGCGGACGAACGCTCTTTCGATCTCCGATCTTGCGGCTTTTCTTTCGGATCGGCGACTGAACGGCGGGCGAAAACGAGATTCGGACCTTCCGCGTCTGACTTGCCGACTTCGTCGCCGTCATCCGCCGAAGCGGCAGCGCAAGCAATCCGAAAAACGGGAATGCGAAAAAAACGGCGCTCGGACTTTTGTCTGAACGCCGTCTTTCTTCACATATGGCAGTGCATTTTTCAGAACTCAGCGATGCCTGCCCGGGCGGTGACCGCCAGGCGCGGCGCCGCCGGGATGCATGCGCGCTCCAGGATGGAAACCGGGGGCGGCGCCGTGCCAACGCGGGCTGGGACGCCATGAGGGGCTGGGTCCCGGCGGAGGACCAGGACGTCCCCACAGCCATGCGTTGTTGTAATAGTACCACCCCGCGTAATACGGCACGTAATACCCATTGTAATAACTGTAGGTATAGGACGGCGTAGCGACGACGGCAGCCTCGGGCGCCGTATAGGCGACTGGCGCGGGATTGACGGTCACTACGGGCGGAGCCGCATAAACGTAGGTCGGCGTGACGCAGGAGCGGACAAGACCGACGATGTCGGCGGCGAGGGCGACGCCTCCATAGCCAGCTGGCGGGGGCGGCTGCGCGTTTGCCAATGGAATCGCCGTCAGCAAGGAGAGGAAGCCGACGCCCGCGAACAAGGAAAGCTTCGTTGCGTGTTTCATGATCGTATCTCCTATTTTTGTTGGGTTTGAACGCCATCCCCTATAACGAACCTCGCGCCGAAATATTGCCTTTCGGCAATCGAACATTTTGTTTTTCGAAGCGATTGAAAGGAAGACGGCGTTCGCGCGTTCGAAATCGATCTGCTCTGTCCATAGTGTACACGCGCGCGAGGAAAAGTCAAGTTTGTCAATGGAAAAAGATTCTGCAAAAGTTTGAAAAAAAGTGGAAAGGATGCTAGATTATGCTTATTTTACGAACAGCGCGGAAATTCAGAGTACGAGGCGTGAATTTTGAAGCGAAAAGGAAACCATAGGGAAGAGAGCCGGCCATTGCTGGCCCGCATCGTCAGTCTAGGCTGCGCAAAGAATCTAGTGGATTCCGAAGTCGCGGCAGGATCGCTTCTTGTGCACGGCTTCGGGCTCGCGCCGGAAGAAGAGGAGGCGGACGTCCTTTGGATCAACACCTGCGCATTCCTCAAGGAAGCGCGCCTCGAAGCGGAAACGGCCATTCGCCATGCATGCGCCTGGAAGAAAGAGAGGAAAGGACGTCGAATTTGCGTCGCCGGCTGCCTTCCGGAATGGGACAAGGACGGTTCGTATCGAAAAAAATTCCCCTGCGTGGACGCCTGGCTTGGGATCGACTCCGTCGCGGATGCGGGCAGGGCGGCGCGCGCACTTTGCGAAGGAACGGAAAGGGTTTCCTCGGCCCCCTGTGAAAAGAAATGGATTTATGACGAAGACTCGCCCCGCGCGCTTTCCTCCGGATCCGGTCATTGCGCCTACGTCAAAGTCGCAGACGGCTGCGACAACCATTGCTCCTATTGCCTGATTCCTTCGATCCGCGGCTCACTCCGCAGCCGCACGGTCGAATCGGTTGTCGCCGAAGCGAAGAATCTCTTGGACATGGGCGTTCGCGAACTCATTCTGATCGCGCAGGACACCGGCGCCTTCGGGCGCGACCGCACGGGAAAAAGCGAGCTGCCGCGTCTTCTCGACGAACTGGACCGCCTTGACGGCGATTTTCTCTTGCGCGTCATGTACGTGCATCCGGCCTCGATCACGGACGACATGATCAACGCATTTCGCCGTTGTCGTCGACTGCTTCGGTGCATCGAAACGCCGATTCAGCATATTTCGGAACCGATCCTCTCCGCTATGAATCGCCATATTTCGGAATCGAAGCTCAGGGAAATCCTGAAAAAGCTGCGGGATGCCGGCTTCGCGCTCCGCACGACGCTGATGGTCGGTTTCCCCGGCGAAACCGAAGAAGATTTCGAGAAGCTCAAAGATCTGGTTTCGGACGGAACCTTCGAACGTTTGGGAGTCTTCGTCTATTCCGCCGAACCTGAAACGCCGGCTGCGACCATGAAGGACGCCGTCCCTGCGTCTGTCGCGGAGGCGCGAAAAGATGCGTTGATGAAGATTCAGGCGGGGCTTTCCAAGGCGGCGAACGCTCGCCTTGTCGGAACGACGATCAAGGCAATCGTCGACGAGCTTCGCGGAGGCGGACGCGCGATCGGACGTCTTTTGAACGATGCGCCGGAAGTCGACCAATGCCTTCATCTGCGCCATTGCCCGCGCACGCTCCGTTCCGGCGACATCGTTCGCGTCCGGATCACAAAGAGCGAAACCTATGATTTGTACGGAGTTTGCGAATCATGAAGAACATACCGAATCAACTCACCATCAGCAGAATCGCCCTTATCTTTCTCTTCGTGATTCTCGCAAACTTCGATTCGCAGAATCCGACCTGCATTCAGGTGACGCCGGAAACTGCGCAGCTCTGTCATATCACGGCCCTGCTGATTGCGGTCGTCGCGGGAATCACGGATCTGCTCGACGGTTATCTGGCAAGAAAATACCACTGGGAAAGCGACTTCGGCCGTCTGATGGATCCTCTTGCGGACAAGATCTTCATGGTCGCCACGTTCTGCATGATTCTGGATTACGGCATGATGCCGGGCTGGATCCTGATTCTGATCCTCGCACGCGAATTCATGGTCACCGGACTGCGGACGCTTGCAACTGCAAAAGGCGTCATCATCGCAGCTGACGGCTGGGGCAAGCTGAAGACGGCTCTCCAGATGTTCACGCTGGCATGCGCCGGTCTCTCTTGGGTGCATGTTTCGATGTTCTTCGAACGTGTCACGCCGGAAAGCGGCTTCTGGAGCTTTCTCCGTCCGATGGCGAAATTTTCCGTGTCGGAAGGCTGGTTCGTGCCATACTGGACCGGACTGCTGTATTTCGTCGCATTCGTCACGGTCTTTTCCGGACTTCTGTATTTCATCAAGCATCGCAAACTCTACCTGGGCGCATTGGAATGACGCAGACTCATCGCACAGATTCGGATGAAATCCGGAACGTCTTCCGCGCTTTTTTGGTCGGAACGTTCCAAGCTCCGGAAACCGTCTCCGAGGCGAAGGAGTGCCTTGCTGAGCTGGCTGAGCTCGTGCGCACTCTGGAGGTCCCCGTCGCGGACGAGACCGTTGCGCAGATTCGGATCGCGAATCCGAAGTACTTCATCGGAAGCGGAAAGGCCGAAGAGATCCGCGATGCCGCGAAAGCGGCCGGCGCGAACGTCATCGTCTTCGACGCCGCCCTTGGTCCGACTCAACAAAGAAATCTCGAATCGCTTTGTGAAATGAAAGTGATCGACCGTCAGGAAGTCATATTGGACATTTTCGCGCGGCGCGCGCGCACAAAGGAAGCGACCCTGCAGGTCGATCTCGCCCGCTGTCGCTATTTTCTTCCTCGTCTGACCGGCGCATGGACGCACCTTTCCCGTCAGCGCGGCGGCAACACAGGAGCGCGCGGCGCAGGTGAAAAGCAAATCGAATACGACCGCCGTCAGCTCAAGGAACGGATCGCCATTCTCGAAGAGGAGCTTGCGGAAGTTCGCAAGCGGCGCGACGTGCAACGGAAGAGCCGAATGCGTGCGCGCATTCCTTCCGCGGCGCTTGCGGGATATACGAACGCGGGCAAGTCGACGCTTCTGAATCTGCTTACGAACTCCGACATCTTCGCTGCGGACCAGGTGTTCGCGACCCTCGACCCGACCACGCGCCAAATGGAGCTTCCGGACAAGTCGCGCCTTCTGCTGACAGATACGGTCGGCTTCGTGCGCCGTCTCCCGCACTCTCTGATCGAAGCCTTCCGTTCCACCTTGGAGGAGGCGATCCTCGCCGACTTCATCATTCTGGTTCTCGACGCTTCGAACCCCGCAGTCTTCTCGCATTTGGAAACAACTCAAGCCGTGCTTTCCGAACTCGGCGCGGATCGGAAGGACATTCTCTTCGTCTGCAACAAATGCGATCGAATCGAAGACCCGATCGTCCGCATCAAACTGAAGGCGTCGCTCCCGGAAGCGGTTTTCGTCTCCTGTCGCACAGGAGAGGGTATCGACGACCTGAAGAACGCGCTTTTGACACGAGCCGGAGCGCAGACGGAAATGATGGAGCTCGCCATACCGCCGGAGCGATCCGAATTGATCGCGCTCCTTCACGAAAAGACAAGAATCCTCGATGCCTCCTACCTTGACGACGGAGCCTATTCCGCCATCGCGGTCGTTTCCAACAGACTGGCGGAACGTTTTCGCCCCTACCGCAGGACGCGTTCCGAACGAAACGCGCAAACGGCGTCCTGAATGAGAGAATATTGGAGAAAAACCATCTCATGAACAACAGCAAAGCTACACGAAGCCTACTTCTGACAATCCTTCTTGCGGCATTCTGTCTTGCGCTCACCGGAGAACTCGGCGCGGAGGACAACTGGACGCTTTTCCAGAAAGCCTGCACGACCATGGAGCAAGCAGATTCCGCCGCGACCGGACTCGATTATGACCGCGCGCTTGTCTTGTATCAGGAGGCGCTGAAGGTCTTCGAATCAATTCGCGAGTCCGCTCCGAACTGGAATTGGAACGTCGTGAGCTACCGTATCGCTCTCTCCAAGCGGAAGATCGCCGCAATGGAACGCACTCTCTCCGAGCGAAAGCCGGCTCCCGCGTCCGATCAGAACGAACCGATTCGTCCGAAGCGGTCCGCGCGCAGCTCGTCGACCACGGTCGCCGAAGCGAACGAACTTCGTTCCGCTTTGAACGAGGCGCGCAAGCGCCTTGCCGTGCAGGCGGAAGAGCTGGCTCAAGCGAAGAAGGCCGCAGAACAGACTGAAACGCTCTCCCGCGAACGAATCCGATTGGAAAAGGAAATCGCGGTGCTTCGTCTGCGCCTGGACGCTGCGGAACGTCAAGGCGGCGAGTCGCCGCTTCTGGAAGAACAGCGCAAGCTTCTGGAAGCCGAACAGAAAAAGTCCTCTTCTCTCCAAGTGCGTCTTACGCAAGCGACTCAACGTCTCGCCGAAACGGAAGCAAAGCTTCAGGAATTGGAATCCGCGACACGAAAGATCGATGGCGCGGACAAGGATCTGCAACGCCTCTCTGCGGCGTTGCAATCTGCGAATGAAGATCTCGCGGCCCTGCGAGACCGCAATCGAAATCTCGAGGCGGAAGCCAAACGATCCTTGGAGGCCGCAGAACGCAAGCAGGCGGAGACGGAACGTCTTTTGGACGAGCGAACCCGCGAATGCGAACGCCTGCTCGCAGATCTCAAAAAACTGCGTTCAGGAATGAGCGAAACAGATTTCGACAAAACCATGTTGGAACGTTTCCGCAAGCTCCAGGATGAAAACGTGGCGTTGTCCAAGCAGGTCGCATCGCTTTCGAACGCGCTCTCGGACAAGGGAATGGAGCTCGGAGCCGCTCAGGACGAAAATTTGCGAAACTCCAATGCCATGGCCGGCCTCGCCAAGCGTCACGACGAACTGACCGATTCCTTCGCAAAGCTGAAAGCGGAGCAGGAGATTCTGAACAAAACAGCGCAATCCGCACAGACGGAACTCCGGAAGGCGCGCTCGCGCATCAGCGAACTTGAGTCGGAACTAGGCCGCTTCGCGACGAAGATCAATGAGGGCGCGGCCATGGATTCCACGCGTCGCGAAGTCGCTGAACGCTTGAATAAGGATCTCGTAGCCGCACGCGCGGAACTGACTCAAGTCAAGGAACGCCGCGAGAAGGCCTTGAGCGATCTTGCCGCGGTGCAGGCTGAAATGCAAAAGCTGACGGCGGAATCGGATGCCGCGAAGCGAATCGCATCCGAGCGCGAAGAGGAAATCGCGAAATGGAAACAGGAAGCGGAGCGTCTGAATCGTCGCATCGCCGAAATTCAAAAGCTGCCGCAGGAAGCCCTAAAAGAAAAGGAACATCTTCAAACGAAAACGGAGACATTGTCCGCGTCGCTTTCCGAAGCGGAAAAACGTTTGGAAGATATGAAGAAAGAACTCGATGCCGCACGCACGAAGACGGCTTCCATGGAAACGCGCATCGCCGAATTGGAAAAGGAAAAAAGGCAGACCGCGCCTTCGAATGCCGTTGTCGATGCTGCGGAATGGAAGGAAAAGACGGATGCTCTGAGCAAAGAACTTGAACTCGTCAAGATAGAGCTTGCCAACGCGCAGTCGGACCGCGAAAAGCTGATCGAAAACGCAACGACGGACTGGAAAAATGCCGAATCGCTCGCGAAGGACAACCAGGATCTGAAAAAGCAGCTCGCGGCCTTGGAGTATCGCCTGACCGAGCAAAAAAACAATGCGGAACGCATGGAGCAGGAATTAAACGCCGCAAACGCTCTCCTGAAGGAAGGCGCCGCAGCCGAATTCGCGGAAAAGCAGAGGGCCGCCGAGAAGGAAATCGCAAACCTGAAAGCGCAAATCGCGCGCCTCTCCGTGCCTGACGACGCCATGCGCAATGTAAACAGGCTGAAGCAGTTGAATGAAATTCAAAAGGAAACGATTGAAAAGCTGAACAAGGAAAAGACGGAGGCGCTCGAACAGCGACTGCATCTGGAAAAGAATCTGATCTCTACGCAAGCGCAACTGGAGAAAACGAAAATCGAACTTGCGTCCAATCCTGAGCTCAAGCGTGCAAACCTGCAGTTGCATGCAGCGCAAGAACAGCTTGAGCAAGTCAAACAGGAAAAAAGGAAACTGGAAGAATCTCTTAAGGATCTTAACGAATTATATGAAGAAATGAAAGCCGGCAATCAGTCCCTGACTGCGACGCGTGAAGAACTTCTGACCAAGCTGCGTCGTATGGACACGGAGCTTGATCTCTACCGAAAGAATCCGAACGCATACGGAAGCGCAGAGTTAAAGAAGAAGGATGAAACGATTGAAGTCCTTCTGCGCGAACGCAAATCGCAGCAGGATGAAGTTCTTCGGCTTCGCACGCTTTTGGAAGACCAGAAGGCGGAAACGTCCGGCGCGAAAAAAGAGGCCGCGGCTTTGCGCGTCGTTTCTCAAAAGGCGATCGAAGAAGCGGACTGGCTGCGTTCCGAGCTGGACGCATATGTAAAGTCTGATCCGAATGCAAAGACTCTTCCGCCAAAAACGATTCTTCCGGATGAAAAGCAGTCCGGTGCGGATTCGCAATCCTCGGCTGCTCGTAAAGCGGACGCCACGGCGGACACGCGCGTGAAACAGCCTATGAAAAAGGAGTCCTCCGTCTCCCGAGAAGGTTCGACCGAAAAGACCTTTGGCGAACCTCGAACCGCCGATTCGACGCCCCTGTCATCGTCTGCAACGTCCTACGCGGATTCAGCCGACGAACTTTCGCCGGAAAACTTGAAGAAGATGAACGACGAGCTGTCGGAAGGGTCTCGCCTGGAAGCGGAAAACAATCTTAATGATGCGCTGTGGCTTTTTTTGAGCGCTGCCGACATCGCGCCAAAGAGACCGGAGCCCCAATTCGCTCTGTCGAAGCTGCATCTGAAGCTGAAGCAGCCCGATAAAGCGCAGCGCGCGTATGAAAAAGCTTTGCGTTTCGGCGGAGACCGCGACATTTCGCTGGAACGCCGCATTGAAGAAGATCTCAAAAACATGCCAAAGCCGGAATTCTAAGAAAGGGCAGGGTGGCCATATGTTTGGAAACTTGGGACAGCTCGCATCTCTGATGAAGGACTTTCAAGACATCAAGCGAAAGCTGGGAACGTTGAAGGATGAACTTGCAGCAATGGAGTTCTCCGCCTCCGATCCGCAAGGACTCGCGACCATCGTCGTCTCCGGCGATCTCACAGTAAAGGAACTGAAATTCCGAGACGGCGCGGATCCGGCAACGCTCTCCGCAGCGGCCATCTCCGCAATGAATCAGGCTTTAGAGGAAGTCAAGAAGGCGTTTGCCGCAAAGCTCTCTGATGCCGCAGGCGGACTTCCTCTCTCATCTCTGCTGTAAAAAAGGGACGCCGTCATGCCGATCGTTTGGCCAGAAGCCTTGGACGAGCTGATGCAACTTCTAAAGAATCTCCCAGGCATCGGAAAGCGCTCCGCAGAGCGCATGGCCCTTTCAATGTACCGATGGGATTCTCGGAAGCTTTCCGCATTGGCTGAAAATCTAGCGACGCTGCATGACAGGATTCGCCCATGCTCCATATGCGGCAATCTTGCAGACGCGGCGGGCGGCGGACTTTGCGCTGTCTGCGCCTCTCCGTTGCGCGATCGAAGCGTCATTTGCGTCGTGGAAGAGCCGCAGCAGGCGAATGTGATTGAAGCGGCCGGCGCTTTCAAGGGCTTATATCATGTTCTTGGCGGTCGAATCGCGCCGCTGGAGGGCAAGTTTCCAGATTCCATCTCAATCCCTCAGCTGGATGCGCGTCTTGCAAGCGGCGAAGTGAAGGAACTGATCCTTGCTCTGAGTCAGGACATCGAAGGGCAGGCGACCGCGTTTTATCTTGCAAACCGTTTCAAAGACAAAGACCTGCGCATCACAAGACTTTCCCAAGGATTGCCGGCTGGAGCCGATCTGTCCTATGCCGATCCGGCGACCCTCGCCATCGCCTTGAATGCAAGAACTTCCGTGGAAGGAGGAAATCATTTTGAACGGGAATCCAAAAACGATTGAACTTGCTCTGATTCAAGAGAAATGCGTCGATGCGGAAAATCCGGATCAAGTCAGAGCGTTTTACGCCGACCGCATCCGCGAAGCCGCAGAGCATGGAGCGAACGTCGTCTGCACTCAGGAGCTCTTTCTAACTCCCTACTTTTGCTGGAAGGAGGATCCAGCCTTCTTCGATCTTGCCGAACCGCTTCCAGGACCTTCGACAGAATATTTCTCGCGCGTTGCAAAAGAATGCGGCGTCGTGCTCATCCTTTCGCTATTCGAACGTCTTGCGCCTGGAATCGCATATAATTCTGCTGCGATTTTGGATGCGGACGGCTCGTTTCTCGGAAAGTATCGAAAAATGCATATTCCCCAGGATCCCGGGTTCGAAGAAAAGTTTTACTTCACCCCCGGCGACGGGCCTTTCCGCGCGTGGGACACGAAATTCGGACGGATCGGCGTCCTCATCTGCTGGGATCAGTGGTATCCCGAATCCGCGCGTCTGACGGCTTTGGACGGCGCGGACGTCATTTTCTGTCCGACCGCAATCGGCACTATCGCGGATGAGGACGATGCAATGATGCAGCTGCAACGCCATGCGTGGCTGACAGTGCAGCACGGCCATGCCGTCGCGAACGCATGTTATTATGCGGCGGTCAATCGCGTCGGAACCGAGCATGGAACGCGCTTTTGGGGCTCCTCGTTCGTTTCCGACTTCTATGGCAGGGATCTCGCCTGCGCCTCGCAAACCGATCCATGCATTCTGTATGCGACCTGCGATCTCGCCAGCATGGAAGAACATCGCCGCATGTGGCCGTTTTTCCGTGATCGCCGAATCGACGCATACGCGCCGATTCTCTCAAGGTATCGAACATGAAAGAACTTGACCCTGTCAAACATGGCGGGTTCCGCATGCAGGCGGAATGGACCCGGCAGAAAGGCGTTCTGCTTTCCTGGCCTCTGAACCCGGAAACGTGGAAAGATCGGCGCGATGCCCTTGAAGCCGCCTATGCGCGTTTTGCAGCCACGATATCCTGCTTCGAAGATGTCTTCATCTTCTGCCGTTCGCCGTATCAGGAACACGCTCAGGAACTTTTGGATCGGGCAGGGGGGCGCATGAGCTCCGTGCGCTTCTTCGATGCCCCCACCAATGACGCATGGTGTCGCGACCATGGTCCAATCTGCCTGAAAAACTCCTTGAACGACTCGCTTCTTCTTGATTTTCAATATAATGCATGGGGTCAGAAGTTCTTTCCATTTGATCTGGACAACGCGGTTCCGCGCCGTACGGCTGAATTTTTGAACATGCCGTTCGTCTCCGTTCCGTTCGTTTGCGAAGGCGGAGCATTGGAGACGAACGGGGCAGGGGATCTGCTGACAACGGAATCCGTTCTCCTGAATCCGAATCGCAATGGAAGAATCGACCGCCGCGATGCGGAAGCAGTCCTTTGCGATGCGCTTGGAGTCCAGCAGGTTCTTTGGCTTCCTTCCGGACTCTTCTGTGATGACACGGACGGTCACATCGATACGCTGACACGCTTCTTCAACGAGGATTCCGTTTTGACATGCTACACCCCGAAAAAGAGCTCCGTCAATTACGAAATCCTCCAAACAAATTTTTCCATTCTAAAAAAATCGCGATTGTCCGACGGTCGCAGACTGAATGTTGAAAAACTGCCGTTGCCAGATCCTATTCCTCCGCCATGCGGCTGGCGTGAAGAAACTCTCCCTGGTTCCTATGCCAACTTTTTGATTCTGAATGATGCTGTTCTCGTCCCAGCCTATGCGCAGCCGGAAAGAGACGCTGAAGCCGCTCGCATCATTGCAGACGTTTTCCCCGATCGCAAGATCGTTTCCCTTGATTGCTCAGACATTATTCTCGAGGGCGGCGCATTGCACTGTCTTTCTCAAAATCTCTACTGACTTCTTAAAAAAGGGGAGGGGGGCGTTATTCATTGCGGGGCCCCCTGTTGCATCCTAAGCCGATTACGCTTTTGCATTCAGGCATTAGCAAGCATTATCTTGGATGAAGACCGCATCGGATCGCAAAGAATACCGTGAAAAAGCCTCCTTTTCCGGGCGAAAACACGAAAGAACGTCTCAGCGACATTATATTTCCTTATTATCCATAGGGTTGAGCGCATTTCAACGGAAATGGGAAAATAGTATTCGGGCAGGGCATCATATTCGTATTCGGGCGCATCTCACTGCGTTTCCCGAATCCTTCGCGAGGAAGGCCCTGCTCCTCTCATAAAGGATCGCCACGCGATTTTGCCTGCCCTTCAAACATTTTCATCAATTCCTCAAAGACAGCCGAATACAATGGCGATTGGTCATAAGTGTCTCGTTCCAATGCGACGTTTCGTCGTAAAGAAACATCGCATTCCAATATAATGATTGGTCAAAATCGCACCAGCAATCTCATAAAGAGAGATTTTCAGACGTCGCAATCGCACCAGCAATCTCATAAAGAGAGATTTTCAGACGTCGCAATCAACATTTCATAGTGAATTTGACAACAAGTTATCAACATTGGGAATAATTCCAAACGCAATATATTGAATTTAATGATATTAGAAATTCATTCACCCTCCTCTTCACCTGCTTGCAATTTAACATAATATATATTATGCGACGTTTCATCAAGGACGGACACAAGGAAAAAAGAAATGAAATGCACGGGATATTAGATTTGATCTGAAGAAACAATCAGAACAATAATCCTTATTTGATTATGAAAGACGAACGAAATGCAAGAATTGACAATATGATTCTAAAACGGCGGATGAAAACAGGCATCGATAAATCAACATGGAATATAAGCTGAAGTCATGCATCGCAGCCATATCCGGCAACGTTGCGCAGCGGAAAACAACAGGAGTCGCACGCGATATGAATTTCATGCTTTGTTACTCTTTATGATTATTATTCTCAAGAAGATATTGAGAGCATGCATCTGCATTCATTCATATCACATCATCCCGAACGGCAAGATTTGAAAAAGAATCCATTCATTCGTATTCATTATGCGGCGTCATAGCTGTCAAAAAATCTTTTTTTTCATGCAATCGGCTGAGAAATGAACACGTCAGCCCCCTTCCCTGATTTTAATGTCGAGCCATGCGTTTTTTCCCTCAACGAAGGAGAAACCTGGCAATGACTTGAGAACCAAATGCAACACGATGGAAATCTTTCAGATCGATTGCATTATGCACAGAGTTCGAAGACGGCAGCGCGATATTGCATCAGTTTCTCCTGCTTAAGAAACTGACCTCAAAAAGATCTCGCTCCAGCTCAAAATCATCGGCGCGCATGTCGTCGATCCATGTTTTCTCAAAGAATCATTTTTTCATGAGACCTTTTGTTTTATTTCCACTACATCCATTTTCCCTTGAAACGCTCCCGAACCTTTTTATTCAAAAACATAACCCCATGATACCCCCTCCCCTCTCCGCGCTTATCATCAAGATATCGACACAATACCCTGCTCGGGTATCAGCATGCGTGTTCCAATATCGATGAATTTGAAAGACATGCATATTTCTTACATTTTTTGCGTCACTATGCGAATCCGTCAAGACTTCAATCGACATTGCATGCGCAATGCGCACGCGGCGCCAAAAAAAACGCAGCATCGGCAATATCCTGCAAGCGCAATGCCCCCCTGCCCTTTCGGCTCAAAACGCAAAAAGGACGGATTCCAAGAAATCAGAAAAGCGACCCACGCCTCGAATCAAGCTGAGACGTATTTTCGGAATTCCTGAACGACGCGATAAACGCCGATCAGTTTTTGCTCCGGGGAGAGACATGGCGTAAGCGCCGGGAGCAAGCCGTCGCGACGAAGGAACCGCTTATCCTTCTCCATGTAGATCAGGTTGTTGCGAACGGAAACGGATGACAAGCCGAGAGCCGCAGCGGCACAACTTATGCGAGCCGCCATCAGAAGGTTTTCGGTTTCCGGCGGAATGCTCCCGAAGCGATCGCGCAGCTCCGCGGCGAAGACGTCGAGCTCTTTTTCGGAAGTCAGCATTGCAAGACGGCGATAGAAATGCAAGCGAACGCGTTCAGATTCAATATATTCAACAGGAAAACATGCGCACGCTCGCCCTTTCGGAACGGAAAGGGCGAACTCCATGAAATCGAATGTGAGATCGACTTCCGGGGCGACGCGCACGGTCTCGCCGCGAAGCAGAGAAACGGTCGTCTGCAGAAGGCGACAGTAAAGGTGAAATCCGATCGCATTGATCTGTCCGCTCTGCTCCGCGCCGAGGATATTGCCCGCGCCACGTATCTCCAAGTCGCTCATTGCCAAATGGAATCCGGCCCCGAGATGCGTATAGCGGCGAATCGCAGCAACG
>CAZAAM010000039.1:0-13168 GCA_964483055.1 uncultured Victivallales bacterium | reverse complement strand
TCGATTGGATAAAACCTAGCGTTCACGCCGCCAACGTCTCCGCCGCCGTCGCCGACGCCGACGGAATCGCCGCCGTCATCGCCGAAGACAAGGGATTGAACCAAATCATAGATCTGCGGGGCTTCGTACTCGAACGATTTGCTGATCTTCATTCTTTTCATGCTCCTTGTGTGCTTTTGTACTTGCGTATCTGAGTTTCTGTTTCGTATTGCCTGGATGCGTTTCTTTGTTCGGCTTCGCGTCGATCTTTTCCGCATCGGCGGGCGGCAAACGACTGCCGGCTTTGCAAAAAAACAAAAAGAGACTAAAGCCGTCTACTTATTATTATAGCTCAAAAAAAAGAGAATGCCAATAAAAAAAGCGCCGTCATTGGAAAAAAAGCAAAAATTTTTCCGAACGGAGCGGGCGACGTCGGAGATTCTTGACAAAAAGAGCGACGCGTGCTATATTAATTCTGCCAATTATATAAAGGAATATGGGCGCAACGGACTTGCAAGTCCCTTCCGCCAGTCGTTTTTTCACAGTCTGTTCATAAAAACCCGACGAAGGAGCCGTACATGTCCGGTCACAGCAAATGGGCAAACATCAAGCATAAGAAGGAAGCGTCCGACAAGAAGAAAGGCCAGATCTTCTCGCGCATTGCGAAGGAAATCATGGTCGCGGTCAAGTCCGGCGGCAAGGATCCGAACTCGAACGTGAAGCTGCGCATGGCGCTGACGTCCGCGAAGGCGAGCAACATGCCGCGCGAAAACATCGAACGCGCGATCAAGAAGGGCGCCGGAGAGCTCGGAGACGTGCAGTACGAGGAAATCGTGTACGAAGGCTACGGGCCTGCCGGAACGGCGTTCATCGTGGAATGTCTGACCGAAAACCGCAACCGGACGATCGGCGACGTCCGCATGACGTTCGACCGCAACGGCGGCAACCTGGCCGGATCCGGCGCGGTGTCCTGGATGTTCCCGCGCAAGGCGCACTTCCTGATCGAAGGCGAGAACGCCGACGAGGACAAGCTGATGGACATCGTGCTCGACGCCGGCGCGGAGGACATCACCGCCGAGGACGGAGTCGCGGAAATCTGGGCGGCGCCGGAAGCGTTCAACGACATCGCGAAGGCGCTGGAAGACGCCGGGATCGCCTGCGCCGAGGCGGGCATCGCGCGCCAGCCGGAGAACACGGTCGGAATCAATGAGCTTTCCAAGGCGCAGCAGGTGCTTCGTCTTTCCGACAAGCTGAACGATCTGGACGACGTTCAGGCCGTGTATTCCAATGAGAACATCGCCAGCGAGGTGCTGGACGAACTCGACAAGCAGAATTCCTGACGCGCGGCGCAGTCCGCCGCGCCGCGGAGCGTTTCCTCCATGGTCATCCTCGGCATAGACACCGCGATTCGGAAGACCGGATACGGAGTCCTGGACATGAACGGCGCCGGAACGGCGCGCATACTGGACTGCGGGCTGATCCGGAACGGAGCGTCTCTGCCGCACAGCGAATGCCTGCGGCGTCTTGTCGGAGGAATCCGGGAACTGATCGAACGCTATCGTCCGGAAGCGGCGTCGATAGAAGCCGCTTTCGTTTCCAAAAACATACGTACCGCCATGATCTTGAGCCTCGCGCGCGGCGCCGTGATCGCGACGCTCGCCGAACGCGGAATTCCGGTCTATGAATACTCGCCGATGAACGCCAAGCGGGCGGCGACCGGGCGAGGCGACGCCCCGAAGGAGCAGGTCGCTTCCCTGATGGCCGCCATTTGCGGACTCGACGAAACGAGCGGAATTCCCGACGACGCCACGGACGCGCTCGCCCTGGCATACTGCCACGGCAACCTGCAGCTCCGCGCAGGAGGCGCGCCCCGAACCGTAAAACCGATTTAGGAGTACAAGAAGCCATGATGATTGCAAAATACGGACGCAAGGACTGCTTCCGGTACGCGGTGACGGCCGTGCTGTTCATTCTTGCGATTTGCGCGGCCGCATCCTGCGGATTCTTCGGATGGCCTGTCGCGCAGGCTCTTTCCGCCCTCGTCGCCGTGATTTTTCTCGGCATTTGCGCCTTTTTCCGCGATCCGGATCGAAAAATTCCGGACGATGCAAGCCTGATCGTGTCTCCCGCGGACGGAACGGTGCGCGACATCGAGCTGATCAAGTCGGAGTCGGTGGAGTGCGAGGAGCTGCGCGAGCTTTTCTGCGGCAAGGACATGCTGCGCGTCGGCATCTTTCTTTCCGTGTTCAACGTCCATGTGAACCGCGCGCCGACGGATATGACGGTCCGCTTCACCCGCTATAAGGAAGGCGCGTTTCACGATGCGCGGAGCGGACGCGCCGTGCAGGAGAACGAATCCATGATCGTCGGCGGAATCGGTTCGTTTCATGGAACGAGCTTCCCGGTCGCCGTCAAGCAGATTTCCGGAGCCGTCGCCCGCCGAATCGTCTGCCCCGTGGAGAAAGGCGAATCCTTTCGCAAGGGCGCCCGCTACGGCATGATCAAGTTCGGCTCGCGGACGGAGCTCTATCTGCCTGCCGGCTGCGGCTTCGACGTCGTCGTTTCGGTCGGCGATACGGTGCAGGGCGGCTCGACCATTCTTGCGGAAATCAATCACGGCGCGCAGGACAAGCTTTCCCGGACGATGCGCAGCATTTCGCTTTCCGGCGGCAAGTCGGACGGCTTCGTCGCGCCGATGTGAATCAATGCGCCTGCAAGGCGAGGATGACAGGACATGAAAGAGAAATTCCGTCAGGTTTTGCGCGAGAACCGGTGGCTGAAGGCCGTGCCGAATTCTCTGACCCTGTGCAATTCGCTCTGCGGCTTCGCAGCCATTCTTGTCACGATGCATGCCTACAAGTATCAGTCCGATCCGGAGCGCATGATGCACGTTTACGCCTGGAGCGCCTGCCTGATTCTTTTCGCGATGGTGTTCGATGCGTTCGACGGCTATGCGGCGCGCCTGTTCAACGCCGCAAGCATGCATGGAATCCAGATGGATTCTCTCGCGGACATGACCACGTTCGGCGTCGCGCCCGCCACCCTCGTCGCCGTCATGGCGCACAACGTTCAGCGTCTGGAGACGCCGCGCGAGTTCATTCCGATCAGCGTCCTGTGCGGCGTGTATCTGGGCTGCGCCGCGCTGCGGCTCGCCACGTACAACGTGCATGCGATGCTGGAAAAGAAAAGCTCGGATCGCTTTTCCGGGCTTCCTTCGCCCGGCGGCGCGGCGGCAATCTGCACGATCGTCATTTTCACCGCAGTCACGAGCGGGGACATCTCGCGCGTTCTGAAGTTTCTTCCCATCTACACGGCCGTGCTTGGGCTTCTGATGGTCAGCAAGGTTCCGTATCTGCACTTCGCGAAATGGCTGATCTCCGTCAAGCGCAGCCGCAGACGTCTGATCGCGCTGATCGCGCTGATCGCGCTTTGGATCGCAACGGCGATTCTCTTTCATCCGCTGCTGTTCCCGCTCGCGCTGGTGAATCTCTACGTTCTTTGGGGGCCTGTCGCCTACCTTGCGGTAAAGATGGGATTCGTGCGGGCGAGCAATCCGCATTTGCGCCAGTATTCCGGGATCTACGAATCTGAATCGGACGACGAATCCGAAGGGGAAGACGAGCTGAAATGAACATTCTCATAACCGGCGGAGCGGGATTCATCGGGTCGCATCTCGCGGGAAAGCTGATCCGCGCAGGCCACGACGTGACGGTCGTCGACGACCTTTCAACCGGAAGCATGGAAAACATTTCTCCGTATTTCGACACGAACGCGCTGGAGTTCGTGCAGGAGAACATCGTGGATTCCGAGGCGCTCCCGGCTTTGGTCCGCAACGCCGACTGCATCTTTCATCTCGCCGCCGCGGTCGGCGTCGAGCTTGTGGTGCACGAGCCGATCCGCACGATCATGACGAATGTCGCCGGAGCGGAACGCGTTCTGACGCTCGCCGCCGAGGAGGGGAAGCGCATTCTGCTGGCGTCAACGAGCGAAGTCTACGGAAAATCGTCGCATCTCCCGTTCCGCGAATCGGACGATCTGCTGATCGGCGCGCCGACGCATTCCCGCTGGAGCTACGCCTGCAGCAAGCTTCTGGACGAATTCATGCTTCTCGCCTACCATCGCGACGCCGGACTGCCCGGCACGATCGTCCGCCTGTTCAACACGGTCGGACCGCGCCAGACAGGACAGTACGGCATGGTGATTCCCCGTTTTGTCGAGGCGGCGCTCAAGAACGAGCCGCTCCGCGTCTACGGGACGGGCGAGCAGACTCGTTGCTTCTGCCATGTTTCCGACACGATTCGCGCGCTGTGCCTGATCGCGGAGATGGAAGACACCTTCGGTGAAATCATCAACATCGGCAATACGGCTCCGATCACGATTCGCGCGCTGGCGGAACGGGTGGTTTCCCTGCTCGACAGCAAGTCGAAGATCATCCATATCCCCTATGACAAGGCCTATGAACCGGGTTTCGAGGACATGCTTCAGCGCGTTCCGGACTGCTCCAAGATCGCCGATCTTTGCGGCTGGAGAGCGGAAATTCCATTGGATGAAATCATTTTAGACGTCGCGGCCTATCTGCGCGCGGAGTGAGAGTGCGGGGCGGTTCCCGTTTCATTTCGGCTTCCGCTTGCGAACGAGCGGCGATCCGCCTTCCTGCGCAGGCGCATGCAGGCGATGCTGCCGGAGCTGTTTCCCTCTTTATCTTCTCGGGAGCGGCAGACTCTTTTTCTCCGACCGTTTATGCTCGGTCTTGCACGGTCAAGCGCGTCCGTTCCGAACCATTCTCAAGTCCGGACCGCCGCATTTCCGCCTTGCCGTTCATGCGGGCGTTTGAAAGACTCCGCCCGTCCATTCCTGTTCCGTCGCCGTGGAAAGCTCTTTGCAGCCGCGCTTTTCGAAGCAGGCGCGAACCACCGGATATTCCGAGGCGAGGATGCCTGCGAGAATCAGACGTCCGCCGGGTTTGACAAGGGAAAGAAGCTGATCCGCGCCTTGAATCAGCGCGCCGGAAAGGATGTTCGCGGCGGCGAAGTCGAAGCGGACGTCAGTCGGATAGTCGAGAAGAGACGAGACGGCAAGCTCCAAATCCGCATCGGGGACGCCGTTTTCGCGGGCGTTCTCCCGCGCTATGGGGATGGAGTCGGGATCGATGTCGAACGCGCGCACAGGGCCGCATCCGAGCTTGCATGCTGCGATGGCAAGGATGCCGGAGCCGCATCCGGCATCGAGAAAGGAAAGTCGTTCGGGACGCGAGGCGGTGAAATCATCGATCGCCGCAAGACAAAAACGCGTCGTGGCGTGCTGCCCCGTGCCGAAGCTCATGCCGGGATTAAGCACGATCGTTCTTCGTCCGGGCGCGTCTTCGATCTCTTCCCACGGAGGTCGGACCGCGAGACGCGAAGAAACGATCATGGGCTTGAAATGAATTTTCCAGGATTCGGCCCAGTCTTCGCGCCGGATGGCATCGACTCGGATTTCGGAGAAGCGGACTCCGGTCTCCGCCGATGCGTCGACAAGCGGAGCGAGACGGCGGACGAGTTCTTCAGGATTCTCTCCGTTCGAGGAATAGATCGTATGGGTCGTGATCTTGGTTTTTTCATCGGTGAGGGAGCTGAAGTCGGCTTCGAGAACGTTCAGAAGCTCGCATGCGGCCTCGGGGGAATCGGAGGCGTCGACCGCGATCACGCAGGGTATCCGTTCGGGAGTCATAGGATGGAATCCCTTATTTTGAAATTACGAAAATGCTGTTGGAGGAAAACAGATTCGGGCATAAATGCGCAAGCCATGGAAGGTAGTCGCCGCGGTTGGTCAGCGGAATTTCGCGGAGAATTTTGACTTCGACATCGCGGCAGAGGTTGTAAAAGTCGGAGATCGTGCCAGGATGGAGCGTCGGCGTATTGTACCAGGGGAGCGGCAGATTTCGGTTGACGGGCATGTTGCCGAACATCAGCTGGAGACGCGCGTTGATATGTCCGAAGTTCATGTATGAGACAATGCCGCGGGAGCCGATGCGGAGCATTTCCTTGAGCAGAATGTCAGGACGGCGCACGACTTGAAGCGTGCGACTCAGAATGACATAGTCGTAGGAGTCGTCGGAAAAGTCCGTAAGGGCCTCGTCGAGCGTGGCTTGAATGACCGGAATGCCGCGCGCGGCGCATTCAAGAATTTTCTCTTGATCATATTCGACGCCGGTGACATGGGCGTGCTTGGCGGACTTGAGCGCATGCAGGAGACGTCCGGATCCGCAGCCGAGGTCAAGAACGCGCGCGCCCTCCGGAATCATGTCGCGGATGATGCGCAAGTCGTTTCTCTGAAGCTGGATTTCATTGGGCAGGCGGTTCGTCATGGAACGTCCTCCCGAGATGCGATGTTCGTGACGAAGCTCGAAATCAGCGAACCGAGCGTTTCCGTCTCCAGCAGGAAGGCGTCGTGACCATAAGGGGATTCGAGGTTGCAGTAGGTGGTCTCGTTGCGGTTGTCGAGCAGAGCGCGGACGATCTCTCTGGACTGATATGGCGGGAAGAGCCAGTCGCTCGAGATGGAGACGATGAGGAAAGGGCATTTCGCGACGGAAAGAGCCTTTTTCAAATCCCCGTTCGCCGCATCCGAAAGATCGAAATAGTCGATCGCGCGCGAGATGTAGAGATAGGAGTTCGCATCAAAGCGTTCGACAAAGATGGCCCCCTGATGATCCAAATAGCTTTCGATGCGGAAATCCTTGCAGAATGAGAAGGAATAGTCCGTAGCGGACTGGAAGCGGCGTCCGAACTTTCTGCGCATGGCCTCGTCGCTGAGGTACGTGATATGCGCGAGCATTCGGGCGGTCGCCAGACCGCTGCGCGGCTGTTCCTCGTAGTTCCCGTTGTTCCAGGCGGGATCGGTCATGATCGCTTCGCGGGCGACCCAGTTGAAGGCGATCGACTGCGGAGCCGCGCGGGACGTCGTTGCGATCGCGATGACAGAGCCGACGGCTTCGGGATAGGAGACTGCCCAGGTCAAGGCGGACATTCCGCCCATGCTTCCGCCTGCGACGGCAAGCCACTTGCGAATTCCCAGATGCAGCATCAGTTCGCGTTTGGCGCGAACCGTATCCCGGATGGTGATGATCGGGAAGTTCATGTTGTAGCGTTCGCCGGTGTCCGGGTCGATGGAACGCGGCCCGGTCGAGCCGGAGCAGCCGCCGATGATATTGGAGCAGACAATGAAATAGCGGTTTGTGTCGAAGGGCTTGCCGGGGCCGACCATGGCATCCCACCAGCCGGGCTTCTTGTCCTGAAGCGAATGATAGCCCGCGACGTGAGCATCGCCTGTCAAGGCGTGTTCGATGAGGATTGCATTGTCCGCTTCAGGGGAAAGCGTGCCGTAGGTTTCATAACGGAGATTGACGTCCTTGAGGACGCGTCCGCAATCCAATGGGAGCGGCTGCTCGAAACGGAAGTCGCGCCCTTCGACGATTCCGACGGAATTCGAAGAAAGATCAATCATGCCGGCAGGTCTCCGTTCGAGGTGAAAAGCGGACGGAAAAACCGTCCGCTTCGTAATTCTATGCAGATCGCGCAAGCGCCGGGCGCAGTGCGCGCCTTTCCGTCAAAGACTGCGTCCGCTCAACGCCTTGAGCGCGCTGAAGTACTTTTCGCGGGTCTTGGCGACCACGTCGTCGGGAAGCAGCGGAGCCGGCGGCGTCTTATTCCACTGCAGACCTTCCAAATAGTCGCGTACGTACTGCTTGTCGAGGCTGGGCGGATTCTTGCCGAGGACATATTCGGATTTCGGCCAAAAGCGACTGGAATCCGGAGTAAGCACTTCGTCGATGAGGATGATTTCGCCATCCGGAAGTTCGCCGAATTCGAACTTGGTGTCCGCGAGTATGATGCCGCATCTTTCCGCATGCTGGGCGGCGTCCTTGTAGATGCGCAGGGAGAAATCGGCGAGCGCCTCGGCCTTTTCTTCTCCGACGAGCTCTTCGGCCTCTTCGTAGGAAATGTTTTCGTCGTGGCCTTCTTCCGCCTTCGTGGACGGCGTGAAAAGAGCTCTGTCGAGCTTTTCGGAAAGACGGTATCCGTCGCGGACGTCGTATCCGCCGACGGTGCCGCGGCGCTGATATTCCTTCCAGGCGCTTCCGGTGAGATAGCCGCGAACAATGCATTCCATGGGAATGGTCTTGGCCTTGCGGACGATCATGGAGCGTCCTTCGAGATCCTTGGCGTAAGGCTTGAGGATGGACGGGAAGTCGCCGACTTCAGAACAAAGCAGGTGATTCGGCGCCCATGAAATGTAATCGAACCAGAACAGGCTCATCGCCGTGAGGACTTTGCCCTTGTCCGGAATGCCGTTCGGCATGACGCAGTCGAATGCGCTGATGCGGTCCGTTGCGACGAACAGCAGGGAGTCGCCCAAATCATAGACGTCCCGGACTTTTCCTCTGTGCGGCGGTGGTAAAGGAGGGATTTCCGTCTCCAGCAACGCTCCGTTCGAATCTCGTTTCATAAAACAGACACCTGAAAATTTGATTGCTTAGGCAATGGAAAGAATTTTGATCTTGGTGAGCTCCTGGCGATGTCCTTTGCGGACGCGCGAGCCTTTGCGGCGCTTCATCTTGAATGCAATGAGCTTCGGACCGCGGAAATGTTCGACGATTTCGGCCTCGACCTTGGCTCCGGGAACGAACGGCGTTCCGACCTTGAGATCGGCTCCCTCGCCGAGCGCGAGCACCTGATTCTCGTCGAGCGTGACTTTTGCGCCGACTTCTCCCTCGATGCGCTCGATGGAAACGATGTCCTGCGCCTGAACCTTAAGCTGTTTTCCGCCGGTGGCGATGACTGCGTACATGGCAAACCTCCTGTTTGCTTTTATGAGAATCCATATTTTTCCGATAAGAATAACCATTTAATATAACACGGAAAAGTGAAATCGCAAATCAAAATCGCAAAAAAACAGGGCAAATGTCGTCGCCGTCCGCGTTTTTTCACCGCATTTCGTCTGACATCTCTTCGTCGCGCACAAAGATTCGCCCGTTGCAATCGTTTCCGCGCGGCGCTACAGTAGTAAAGAAAGTCTGACGCCGCAAAAGAAGGCGCATGCCGCGCCGCGCGGTCGTCTGCACGTTGCAACAAAAAAGGGGGTAGTCATGGGGGACACATCCAAAAAGCTTGGCGCGTTCATGCTCGCCTCGCTGGTCGTAAGCGCAATGATCGGAGGGGGAATCTTCAGCCTTCCGCAAAACATGTCGCAGGGCGCTGCGCTCGGGCCGATACTGATCGCCTGGGTCATTACGGGGATCGGAATTTTCTTTCTCGCGAATACGTTTCGGATTCTTTCCGACGCGCGACCCGATGCGACGACGGGAATCTACGCCTACGCTCGGCTCGGCTTCGGACGGTTCGCGGGATTTCAGATGGCGTGGTGCTACTGGCTTTGCAACATCTTCGGGAACGTTGCCTATGCCGTTCTGCTGATGGACGCGTTGGACGACTTTTTCCCGGGAACGTTCACGGGCGGCAGCAATCTGGCGTCGATCATCGGCGGATCGTTCATTATCTGGGTGATGAACTTCCTGGTCCTGCGCGGCGTGCGTCAGGCGGCCTTCCTGAACGTCGTCGGCACGATCTGCAAGCTGACGCCCATTCTGCTCTTCATCCTGATTCTGCTTTTTGTCGTCAGGTTCGACATGTTTTCTTTGGACTTCTGGGGACGCGTCTCGGACAAAGCGCTGCATCTTGCCCCTCAAGGCGGAATCCTGCATCAGGTGAAATCGACGATGCTCGTCACTCTTTGGGCGTTCATCGGCATCGAGGGCGCGGTCGTGATTTCCGGCCGTGCGAAAAGTCAGCGCGCCGTTGGAACCGCCACCGTGCTCGGCTTCTTCTGCTGCCTGGCGATCTATGTCCTGCTTTCCGTGCTCCCGTTCGGCTGCATGACGCAAGGCGAACTGGCTGCGCTGAGCAATCCG
Organism: uncultured Victivallales bacterium; assembly: GCA_964483055.1. Taxonomy (GTDB): domain Bacteria; phylum Verrucomicrobiota; class Lentisphaeria; order Victivallales; family UBA1829; genus UBA1732. The sequence continues at coordinate 3,240 of CAZAAM010000039.1, read as the reverse complement.
TCGACGGCTCCGATTCTTGAAAGGATCGTCGGTCCCTGGGGCGGCTGGCTGATGAACGTCGGCGTGATTGTTGCGCTTCTGACCAGCTGGCTCGCGTTTACCATCATGGTGGCTCAGATTCCTTATGCGGCGGCGATTGATGGAACCTTTCCAAAGGTCTTTCGCAAGGAGAACGGAAACGAAAGTCCGTCGTTTTCCCTGTGGACGACGAGCGCGATCATGCAGCTGACGATGATCTTCGTCTATTTCGAAAGCAACGCATGGAACACCATGCTCGATGTGACAAGCGTCATGATCCTGCCTCCATATCTGGCATGCACCGCGTATCTTTGGAAGCTTTGCGCGACGAAGACCTATCCGGAGAACGCGATCGTGAAGCGTCCGTTCGCGCTTGCGTGCGGCGCGCTCGGCTCCATCTACGGAATCTGGATGATCTATGCGGCGGGGCTGACTTACATGTTCATGGCGTTCGTCTTCCTTGCGCTCGGCATTCCGGTCTACGTTTGGGCGTGCAAGGAGAGGCATGCGGAAGCTGCGACCGCATCCAATGCCGCGACTCACGGAGGAGTCGCCGAAACGTCCCGGCGGATGTTCACCAGGCTCGAGCTTGCCGGCGCGATCGTCATTTCATTCGTCGCGGTCGTCGCGATCATTCTGTTCGCTTGCGGCGTCGTGAAGCTTTGACGCTGTCGGCATGAAGTCGAACGGGGCGCGCCTCCCTTGAGGGAAGGGCGTCCCGTTTTTTGCATCGCAGTTCGCTGATTTTAGAAAGAGATCCGGGGGAACGGAATTTTCCTGGAAACGCGCGAGGGCGAACCGCAAGGGAGTTCCTTTCGTCAGGCGGCGAAGGGAAAAAGAGCGGAGAGTTTTTTCATGGAAGCGGCGTCGTCGGTCTTTGCTGTTTCACATGTTTAAAAAAAGAAATGGCTCCGGCAGCAGGATTCGAACCTGCGACCAAGTGGTTAACAGCCACCTACTCTACCGCTGAGCTATGCCGGAGCGAAAACAGTATGTAACTATAACCCTGATTGCAGAAAAATCAAGGTGAAAAATAAAAAAACATGAAAAATTTCGCTGCGGAAAGAGAAAAAAGAGGAACGCCGAAATTCGGGCGGCGTCTGAATCGCATTTCCGTCCGGCGTGAAGTCGATGCGAACCGATGCGGCGCCGAAAACGCGGGCGCGTTGCGAAAAAAATGCAGCTGTTTGAACGTCGAAGCGATGGAGAAGAAGGATTTTTTTCGGTTCGTCCTTGATTTTTTCAATTCCGCAGGCTAAATTATGAATCTGCTTTTGCGGAGAGATGGCTGAGCGGTCGAAGGCGGCGGTCTCGAAAACCGTTATCCGGTTCATCTGGATCAGGGGTTCGAATCCCCTTCTCTCCGCCATTCATCCCCATTAGTCATAACTTCAAGTTCGACATTGCCGTCGCGATCGATGCATTTCGCTCTGCGGGCTATTGCAAGCAGAATATTGCGCTTTGTCAAATAATCGTTTTCGCCATCTGCGCTGTCGATAATATTCGCTCGCTTACGCAAATTTTGGAGAAGCGAACGAAAATCGTACTGTTCAAAATCTTTCATCAACGAATCGGGCGACGCTTCATCTTTCTTTCACCGGTCGGGCGTTTTTTGCGCCCTGCCGCAATCCTGTCACAGATATGTGAACCCTGGCGGCGCAAGGCGGTCAAGCTCCGCCCAGATCTCTTCGTCCGGCAAGCCGCTGAAAAGAACAGGGAAAACGAATCGCCGCGCGGACGCGCAGCGATCTACAATGCACATGCAGCGATGGCGGTAGAATTTTTGAAAGATTTCGATAACATGCTTGTCGTCTTTTTGGAACAGCTCTTCCAGCCTGTCAAGCTCTTCATCGGACATTTTCGGGAACTTTTTGCTGATTTTCGTCGGGAAGCGGCTCATTTCAATAAATCCTCCATGTATTTCCATAGTTTCGGCCAGCGTCGCTTGTATTCGGTCCAGCCGTATTTATACGCGAGGTACATGTTCGCGAACGCCTCGCGGAAGTCGTCTTCCAAATAGACCTCCTTGGGATGACCGAATCCGTAAAGACCTCCGCTTGCGCTCCCTAATATATCCATGTCCGCGATAATTTTCCACTGCTCTTCCGCCCTGGATGATGAAAGCCAGCGAAGCTTATAAAATATCCGGGGCAAGTTCATTCAAGAGTCGAACCTCTTCGATGAACTGTTCTTCCGTGAGATTGCGATTAAGCAGATTAAGAATGCCTTTTTTATATGTCGGCCAGTCCTCCAGCATATGATCTTTTGCAATAATATAATGCTCGGAGATGTCTTTGGAATACGCATCGGCGACTTTTTTCCGGAGACGACGGTCTTCCTGCGTAAGAACTGGATTGCAGAGTTCCCAATGAATCCGAAACGCTTCGCTTTTCATCAATTCTTCCCAATCTTTGTCGCTTGCTTCGCCCATTTCACTTCACTCCTTTCAACAGCATTTCAATATAGGCTATGATGTTCGGAAAGTCAAGAATGAAGCGCTTGAAGGCATCTGCCTCCTTGTCAGTACAAGATCAGCGGCAATTTTCTGTTCAAGCGTCGCAACTCCTTGATGAACTGTTTTTCCGGAAGATTTCGTTCAAGAAGTTCGAGAACGCTTTTCTCGTATGCGCTCCAAACATCTTTTTCCAAACCGGTTTCACAACGAAGCCAGTCGTATGCAACTTCTTCGGAATACGCGCTGGCGACTTTTTCCCGCAAGCGGAGATCTCCGCTCGTAAGACCATAATAGGGATCGAATATAGGTAAAACGTTCATTTTATTTCACTCCTTTCAACAGCATTTCAATATAGGCTATGATGTTCGGAAAGTCAAGAATGATTCGCCGGAATGCTTCTCTATTCCGATACGCCGCGTATGCGTTCGCAACGGCTTCGGAATAGCGGAAGCCGGCATATTGTTTGGGAAAACGCCGAAGCTGAAGAGGCTAAGGAAGAGACGACCGAAGAGGTGAAGGAAGCGACAACGGAAGAGGCGACGACCGAAACGGCGACAACGACGGAAGAATCCGCCGAAACGACCGCCGAGTAAGACCGACAGGCGCAGCAGAGTCCGGATCATTCCGATCCGGACTTTTTTTCATGCCGCGCCGTGGAAGAAAAGGAAACCATCAAGCGGGCGCATTAATAAATCCGCCCCGGCGGAAACATGTCACGATACAGCTTTCGAAGAGCCTTGACGAACCCCGACTGCGACAGATTGCGG
>CAZAAM010000038.1:0-13220 GCA_964483055.1 uncultured Victivallales bacterium | reverse complement strand
GTTGATGATCAGAACCAGCATGGTTACGACCAAGGCGGCTCCCCAGCCCATCGCATGCATCGCTTCGAACGGAGAGTTCGTGGCGTATTCGGTGATCAGAACCGGCAGGTTGGCGGTCGGCTCCGTGAAGTATCCGGAAGGCCAGCTGTCGGCGAACATCGCGGTGAAGAGCAAAGGCGCCGTTTCTCCGGAAACGCGAGACAACGACAGCAGAATGCCGGTCAGGAGTCCGTTGCGCGCGCTTTTGCAGACGATCGCGAGCGTCGTGCGCGTCCGCGTCATTCCGAGCGCGAGCGCTGATTCGCGAAGAGCGTTCGGCGCCATCGAGAGCATGTCTTCGGTCGTGCGCATGATCACCGGGAACATGATGATCGCCAGCGCGACGGACGCGGAAAAACCAGAGAAATTTCCGGTCGGAACGACTAGAATCATGTAGACGAAAAGTCCGACCAGAACGGATGGCATGCCCATCATGACGTTTGCGGCGAAGCGGAGGAAGGCCGCCGCCTTCTTCTGTTCCTTGTATTCCGCAAGATAGATTCCAGCGCAAATCGCAGGAGGGACTGCGATCGCAGCAGCGCCCAGCGTAATGAGAATCGTACCGAGAAAAGCGTTCGCGATGCCGCATCCGACGCTGCCATAAGGCTTGGAGGGATTGAGGAGGAATTCCAAAGAGAGCGCCTGGATGCCGTAGGCGCAGACTGTGTAGAGAATCCAAAGCATTGCGCCGACAGCGATGATGACGGCGAATGCGGAGAAGACGCGAAGGATATGGTCTTTGACCTTGCGCGCCGTCAAACTTTTCTTTATCATCTTTCACCTCGTTTCGCGCCCGTCGCATGCAGATAGTACTGCGCGGCGATCTGAATGGCGAAGCTCATGGTCAGCAGGATCAGGCCGAGCGCGAAAAGCGCGCTTCTCTGCAAGCCGTCAGCCTCGGCGAAGTTGTTGGCAAGCGTGGCGGAAATCGTCGTGGAGGATGCGAAGACGTTGTCCGGCATGATCATCAGGTTGCCGATGACGAAGAGCACGGCCATCGTTTCCCCGAGCGCGCGGCCGAGTCCGATGAAGACGCCGCCGAGAATGCCGCGAATGCCGTAGGATAGGAGGATGTCTTTCGCAACCTCGTACTTGGTGCATCCCACGCCGTACGCGGATTCGCGAAGGACGGCTGGCGTCATCTGGAAGACGTCTCGCATGATCGCGCAGATGTAGGGAAGAATCATAATCGCGAGAATCAAGCCGGCGGTAAAAAGACCGAAGCCGTTGAATTCATCGGAAACGAACGGAAGATGCTTCAGTCCGAGCGTATTCGCCAGGAATGGCTGCACATAGCTCTGCATCAGCGGAGCGAGCACGAACAAGCCCCACATGCCGTAGATTACGCTCGGAATCGCCGCCAGCAGGTCGATGGCGTGGCCGAGAGGCTGCCCGATCGAGGGACGCGCATCCGCAAGATAGAGCGCGGCGCAAAAGGCGAGCGGCAGAGCGATGACCAGAGCGATCGCCGTGGTGATCAGCGTGCCCATGATGCTGGGAAGCGCGCCGAATTCATTGGAAACTGGATCCCATGCGTCGGAGAATAAGAAGCCTAGGCCAAACTCGCGCCAGGCGTCGGAGCTTGCCGCAATCAGCTGGATGAAAAATCCCAGCATGAGAAGCCCGGTCAGGGCCGCGCATCCGAAGCAAATCCATTTGAATATCTTATCAGTTTTCCACATGACAAAACCTCATTGAACAAGAAGACCGATGACAATCCGTCTTCCGTCCAGTTCGCCGGTCAGGATTCGCAGCAGCTTGTCGGTCGTCATGACGACTCCGGCGTCATTCTTCTTTTCGTAAGTCAAAATCCAAAGATCCGATTGCGCAACCGGATGCCGCAGAACGCCGACATGTCTTGCATCTTCCAGCGTTCCGAATCTCTTCATGCCGTCCACCATTGCTGCAAAGCGCTCTTCGTTCAAATCCTTGGCGAGATTTTGCGAAAGAAGCGGAGCGATCCGGTCGTAGTCCTTGCTCTTCCATGCTTCAATCACCGCGCCGGAGACCGCCTCGGTCTCCGGCGTCGGCGCGAACGCCTTTTCGGGAGCGGCGGCGTCCTGCGCCGTCAGCGTTCCGAAAAAGGGAATCGTCGTTCCGATCATGAGAAGAATCATTCCGCGAATCTTCATGGCGTCATTCTCCGTCGCGACACTCGGCGATGACCGTGCGAGCGTGATCCTTGAGGATCAGGTTGCCCTTGCGGTCAAAGTCGAAGTCCGTCTCCCAGTCCGTCTTTTCTCCCAGCCAGTGAATGACCTCGATGTTCTCCCACGGAATGGCGCGGATCATCGTGACTCCGGCATGCACTTGACTGCGCATGCCTTCGACGAGGCGTCCGAAATGAAATGTGCGGCCCTTCACTGCGATATACTTGGAGTTTTCTTCCTGGACGCGACCGATGATGATGTGCGTATGAGCTCCAGGATATGCCTTCTTGCAGCGAAGACGTATGTTCTTTCCATGCAGGTAGTCGCTCATTGAAGAACCTCGCTCTGAATCAGTTTCGCCACGCTTTCGGGCAGCGGCACGTAATTGAGCTTTGCGGCGGCCGCGGCGCCCGTCGTGAAACACCAGTTGAAGTAGTCGACGAGCCCCTTCTTCATATCCGCCGGGCAGTCCTTGCGGATCAGAATATAGGTCACGCCGGTGATCGGCCAGGACTTTTCGCCGGGCTGATTCGTCAAGACCATGTAGAAGCCGGGAGCGTTCTTCCAATCCGCGGACGCGGCGCTGGCGCGGAAGCTTTCCACGGTCGGACGAATGAACATGCCAGCCTCGTTTTCAATCAGGGTCATGTCAAGCTTCGCTTCTACGGCGTAGGTGTATTCGGTATAACCGATGGCCCCTTTGATCTTGGAGACGTTGTTGCAGACGCCCGGATTCTTCTGTCCGCCGATGCCGACCGGCCATTTGACGGAAGATCCGAATCCGACTTTCTCTTCCCACTCCTTGGAAATCTTGGAAAGATAGTTCGTAAAGATGAAGCTGGTTCCGCTGGAATCGGCGCGGCGGACGACGGTGATCGCAAGTTCCGGAAGCCTCAGCTCCGGGTTGTCCTTCTGAATGCGCTCGTCGTTCCACTTGGTGATGTTGCCCAGAAAGATGTCAGCAAGCGCTGCCTTGGAAAGCCTCAGCGTCTCGTTTTCGACGCCGGGAATATTGACGATTACGACGACGCCTCCCGTCAGCATCGGAAACTGAAGAAGACCGGCGGCCTCCTGCTCTTCCTTCGTCAGGGGATTGTCGACGCCGGCGAAATCGATCGTCCTGGCCTTGATCTGATTGAGTCCGGCGCCGGAACCGAGGCTTTGATAGTTCACCTTGATTCCTTCAGCGCTCTTGGCGGACGTGTAGGTGTGCGTCCAGCTCTGGTAGACCGGAGCCGGAAAGCTGGCGCCGGCTCCGTTGATGGTCAGTCCGTTTTTCGGGGAATCCGAGCAGGCGGAGAGAATTCCGGCGAGCGCGGCGGCTCCGAACAGCATTTTTTTCGTGCATTTCATAATCATGTCTCCTTCAATGGGATGCAAGCAATATAGCATCGTATTGCATGCATCCTGTGACATTTCTGTTAGGATTGCGTTAGATTCAACGCTCCGGATCCAGAAGAAGCTGGCGGTATCCGTAGGAGTTGAACTCTCCGTCCGCATTGTTCGTCGTGTTGCGGATGAGCTTGATGTTCTTGATCTCGTCTTCCGAAAGCTTCGTGCCCGGAGTGACGACTTCGCAATCTGCGACAACGACGATCATGGATTTTTTCGTAGACTCGCGTTCGGTGGAGAAGAGCCAGCCGAGAATCGGGATATCCTTCAGCAACGGAACGCCGCCGACGTCGCGCACGACCTGCGTCTTTTCGATTCCGCCAAGATAGAAGCGATTCTTGCCGTTGCCGAGCATGAACTTCTGATTGGCGGAATAGCTGCTGGTGCGAATCGCGCCGGTCGACGTATAGCCGAGCATGCTCTGCGTCTGCGCGGAGATGGAGAGCGTCGTCGCATTCTTGGTGATGGAGGGCGTCAGTCCGAGCGTAAAGCGGAATCGCTCGTTTTCGGCCTTGACATTCACGGCGTTGCCATGCTGGCCCTGCTGAGCGCTCTCGCCGGGTTGCGGCTCGATCTTGGTCAGCTCCGCGTAAAGCAGTCCGCTGACGCGTTCAAGCGTGCCGGTGTCGCCGTTCCTGACGCTCAAATCGCCCGCGGAAAGGACTTTCGCTTTCCCCTTGGAAACGAGGAAGTCAAGAAACTTTGTATTCCACTTTGGCTGCAGATTGAAGTAGTTGGTGTTGACGGTGCGGTTCGGATCAACAAAATCGTAAATGAAGCCGCTCAGGTTGCTGTTATGCGTAAGATCTGCGCCGGTCTGAAGAAGACGGCAGCCGTTGTTGTTCTTCCAGGACTGAAAGTCAAGTCCTAGCATGCCGTCATTTTCGGCGTCGAGCTCATAGACCTTGCAGGAAATGCGGACTTCCGGTTGCGCGACATCGTAAATCTTGAGCATGTCCTCGATGTTCTTACGCGAATAGAGCGCCGTGTTCAGGAAAAGGCAGTTCAGTTCTTCGTCGACCTCGATTTTATCCTTGCCGCCGATCAGTTCGGAAAGGTCGTTCGAAACATTCGCGCCGACGAGACGGACCATGCTGCGCAGCTCCGACGCGCTGCGATTCTTCGGGAAATAGATGTACTTCGGCTGTCCGGAACTGTTCATAATGCCCGGAACGTCGAGTGCGGCGACCATTTCGTCGATGCCCATTCCGTTCGGATTGCTCTCGAAGCGGTAGTCCTCGGCGGAAACCATGATGATTCCCGTTCCGTCGACGAACTTGACGCACTCGATTCCGGTCGGCACGTACAGCGTCTCGCCGTCCGACGTCTTATTGTAAACGTTATAATAGGCTGAATTCTCGCGTCCGGCCGCATTGTTGTAGTTGACGCGCGTCGTCTGAACCATTTCGCGCAGATACGGACGAATGGAATACGGGTCGGCGTGCTTGAGCACATAAGTCTTCGTGATAATCTTCGGATCGTTCGTATCGCGAATGAAGTGAACGACGTCCGCGCCTTCCTTGATGTTCAGACGAAGGTGCGCCTGCACGTTGCTTTGACTGTAGGCAGGATTGGCGTTGGACGTCGGCTGCTGATTTGCGAACGCCGTGATCGAACCAAGTGCGAGCAGGGACGCCAAAGCCGCTTTCGCATTAATATTAATATTCATATTCATGTTCATCTTTCTGTTCCTTTTTCCATTTCTTCCTAAGCTCGTTTCCCGCGTCATCGCGTCACTTCCGTGGAACCGACGAGTTCCGGAACGGAAACCAGCTTGCCCGTCAAAGCGGCGATGTCGGAATCCGGATGCTGAAGCTCCGTTTCTACGGTAATGAAATAGTAAAACTTCTCCTTATTGCGAGTCGTCGTGCCGAAGATGTGCTTCAGGATCGGAAGTTCGCAAAGGAAAGGAACGCCGATCGTCTGCTCGACCTCGTTCTCTTGAACCAAATGCGTCAGCATGCGCTCTTCGCCGGTCTTGACGGAACCTCCGCCCGCGACGCTTGACTTGTCGTAAAGCTCGTTGCCAAGGTTGTCGCGTTCGACGACGTTGCACATGTCAAGCGTGAAGTCGAAGTTCAAAATCGCGCTCTGTTCGCTGTAATCCTTCTGCGAAAAGCCGAGCAGGCCGTCCTTGTCCTCCCTGCCTGTGATGGCGATCACCGGATTCTTGATCGCAAGCGTGAAGCTGTCGTTCGTCGACGCTGTCACGCTGCTGGCGAAATCTTCGTCCTTTTCAAGATTCTGATAATCCGGCGTGAAGGAGAGGGTCGCCTCCTGTCCGTTCATGACCGCGACGTGCGCGCTCGTGGCCAGCTTCGCTTTGCCGTTCTGCTGAAGCGTGCGAATGAAGGAAAGGTCGAACGACGGGGCGAACATGACATATCCGAAAGGACCGAAGCTTTCCGCGAGCGCGGTTCCGTCAAGGAACGTTCCGCCGACGTCAAGAAGATTCAGACCAGGACCGTTCTTCCATGCCAGATAGTCGACGCCGAGATCCGTCAGATCGCTTTCGCGGATCTCATAGACATTCAGCGAAAGGTTGACCTGCGGAATCGGACGATCCAGCCAGGCCAGGTATTTCATCATGTCCTTGTCTTTATTGATCGAATCCTTCCAGTAGATGCGGTTCGTCGCCGCGTCGAACGCGACTGCCGCGTCCTGATTGGCATCTTCATCGGCGTTCGATGGAATGCCTGCGTCGATCATGATTTCCATCATGCGTTCGCTGGAACGCCAAACCGGAGTATAAACGTTGCGGACGATGCCTGTGCCTTCGATGCCGGAGCCGAAGGGTCCCTTCTTTCCGGGACGATCCAGCTTTTCAATCATATCGGCGATATAAGGCATCAGAGGGATCGGACACGTCACAGTGATCCACTGCTTCTTTGCCGCGCTGTAGTTGATGCGGTCGATGCTTCCGTTGTTCGCATAGCGCTTGATCGCGCCCTGAACGAACGGAACGATATCATTCGCTTTTTGATGCTTGAGCTCGAAAAGGCGCGAGACCATGTAATTCTGCGCGTCGTCCTCCACGAAACGGATTCTTTGCACGTTTTCGCCTTCAGAAACGCCTGTCGTCACGGGGATCTCTTGTCCGAACGCTGACACTCCGACGATCGTTGCCAGCATGGAAAAGAGAATTCGTTTTCCGTCTGTTTTCACTTTCTGTTTCTCCTGTTCGATTTGATTGTTCCGGCCTTGTTCGGCCGCTTGGTTTGAAAAAAGATTCACTTGCCTGCTTCTCCTGATTTTTTTGGGGGTGCGCCGCAACGTTCCGTATCGCGGCTTCGGTCTTTCCATCTTTTTTCATACGCCAATACAATAGCTCTCGAATGTTAGATTCTTGCAATGGCTTGTTCAGTCTTTCATAAATTTGACGAATGACAGGCGGAAAACTTCTTGCGCCTTGCGGAAAGCCGTCTGCGACGATGAAAAAACGCGCCCCGCAAAATACGATGCGGGTGTGGCGACATTTGGCATGTTTTTTCATCATCAAGAAATGCAACGTCTTAAGAAATCGGCTTCTTCTGCTTTCCGCGCCTCGCATCGGCAAAGCGCGCTGCATGCGCGACACGACTGCGCGCTGCAATCCCTGCGTGTCGTTCCTGAAGTCCAAGACCCCTGTCAACTGAAAATTCCGCTCCCGTAGCGGCGACATTCCGAACGGCACGGACAAGCTTGCGCTCCGAAACGGAAAAAGCGCCGAATGCGGATTTGATTCGCCGCGATGACGAGATATTCTACATCACAACGTTCATCGAGGCGGCAAGACCGCCGCCTGTTCGCAGGGAAAATGCGCCTCGCTCCATCCAGACAGGGATGTCGCATACGGGGACTCCATTCGGAACGACGGACGGAAAGCGATACGACGTTCTCTTTCGCGGCGGCGGCACGGTCGGACGCATTTCCTGTCCTGCTCCTTGCGGATGGAAGGATGATCGGTTCGTGCTCGACGCGAACGACGAACTCCTGATGAAGTCGGACGCCGCATTCGAAAAAAGAAAAATCCGTCGCCCTCCGAAACGGCGCGCTGAACGGACGAAGAAACGTTTCCGTGCGCTTGAAAGGGAACGGAATAGGAAAATAACGATTGACGCGCAACGTTCGTGCATTTCGCCGCCGGAGTCATGGACGCGTGCGGTCTCTCACGAGACGACGGATGGAAATGCCGCCGAAATCAGCATGTCGCGATGGCTATGCGGCTATGCCTCGATCGAAGTCCGCAATGGCAGACGCTTCAGGAAGTCTGGCGCCGCCGCGCGTCAACAAAAAAAAATCCGGAAAAGGCGTCGCCTCTTCCGGAAGAACGATTCGATTTTTTGCGAGCGCCGTGCGCGCCGCGATTACCATGTGGCGTCGTCGGGATCGCGGTCGTTGCCGTAGTCCAAAGCCTCCGCGACGGTCGGGGAGAGCTGCTGAACATGTCCGTCTACGAACATCATGCACGGATTCTGCAAGGCGTTGTTGCCGAATTCGCCCGCCCAAAAATTCTGGAACTGGCAGCAGCTATAGCCGCCGATCGTATTGTTGCTGGCCCAGCGTTCGCACAGCAGAATCACAGAGGAAGGACTGCGGTGCATGCCGCTCCTCACGCCGGTAATGCTGTTTCCGCCGCCTCGGTTGTATGGACCGTAGGCTCCGTCGTCAGTGTTGATGTTGCCTCGATACCCCATCGGGACGGTCAGACCGTAGCGCCAACCTCTTGTATAATCCGGATCCCAGTTCAGCACGTAGGAGCGCGTGCCGCCGGTCGTGTCCAGCGGACACAGGAAAAGCTCATAGACCGAAGCGTAGGAAAGACCGTCCGCCGATTCGTCGGGATCGCTTTTATAGCCATAGCCGAAGATGGCGTCTTCAAAGAACGTCGCGCCCCAGCTGATCCCGAAGTAGATGTTATAACGGCGCACATGATCGACCGTATAGCCGAACGTTGAGGCATAGGTTGCGCTCGCCTTGCCGATCATGGAGCCTTGAGCCAGACACTGCATCTGATCGCCCTTTCGGAAGAGAGCCTTCGTCGCAGGCATCAGAAGCGCGAGCAGAAGCGCGATGACGCACACCACGACCAACAGCTCGATCAATGTGAACGTCCTGCTTTCTTTCCGCATAATCCATCTCCTCATTGCTTCGTCGATGACTTTGGATCTGATATCGCTATGAAGACCGCAAGGCAAATCGGCTTTGAACCGTTCCCGGGATTCAAGACCGAAGGAGCGCCTGAGCGCAGTCGCACGATCCTCCATATGGTGAAGATACACCGCTTTTTCCGCTTTGCAAGCGCAAAAAAAGTGCAATGTTGTTTTTTTTCGTTATATTTCATGTTTTTCATGCGTTCTTCATGCAAACGCAAAGAAAAAGCGGGCATGCAAACGAAATCGGCGACGTGCGAAGGAATCGCAAAAATCCTAGATGAATTCATGAACCGTCTTGCCGGCTCTGAAGAAAGCCAAAGCCAGCCTTTCGAATGAATGAGCCGCCGTCATTCGAGTCGTCGCGCGCAAGCGGACGAGGCGGAAAAACAAGGAAAGCCGCATGAATGCGCGCATTAGCGAAAAAAAACGACTCCAGGACGAGCGTGAAATCGAAAGAAGTCTGAGAAAAAGCGTAATAAAACTCTTATCAGAATCGAATCGGAATCGAACGCCGCAAATCCGAGTTTTTCAAAAAAGAACGCATCTTCTTTTTCAGTGCAAGGAAAAGACTCTTCAATAAAAAAGAACGAACGGCAAGCAGTCGTCGGTCGTTTTTCAGGCGCGTAAGAGCTTGACCGGCCTTCGGATCAAGAATCCCGATGAATCTTCCCCCGTTCCGAAAATGCAGCCGCGAAGCGCATGGTCCGAAGCGATGTCGCGGCGTGAAAAGAACTTCATATCCGATTTCAGATTGATGCAGGACGCGTGAAAACTCCGCCTCCGAGCAGTCATTCGAAGCATCGCTGTCGACGGCGGCGAACGCATGAAAGGATGGCGGACGGCGGATTCGGAAAAATCATTTTTTTGAAAAAACACGCTTCTTCTTGCAAAACCCTGGAAACAATTCAAAACTCATTGAAAACATAAAATATTACAGCGATCAAGCCGCAGGATCGGCATTCAGACGCGAAGACGAAAATGCGGCGCATCCGCAAAAGAGGATGCGCCGCATGAAGAAACGTCAAAAACTTTTCTATAAGGAGCCTTGCTCCAATCACAAAGAGCTTGACGCGACGGATTCTTCCGGGATATGCCGCCATACAAGGGTCGTTCGGGGGGCGACCTCGATTGTCGCGCCGCCGGCAACGCTCTTGCCGTCCGGGAGAAGCTTCCAACGTCCTTTCGGGAGCGTCATGCGGAAGGTCTTGTTCTTCGATGCGTTCATTCCGATCTCGAACGGGCCGTAGGAAAGACGGTAGAAGTCGCAGCGTCCGGCAAGCGGATGCTCCTGCCCCGGCTTGAAGCTCTCCACGCCCGGGAATTTGGCGATCGGAACGATGTCGCCTTCATGCAGGGACTTCGGCGAATCCGGATAATGGATGTGAACGCCGCCGTTTCCGAAACCGAAGATCGTCCAGCCGGGACGCGTCCAAAACTTGCCGGAATCCTCGAATGCGACGTCCTCATGCACAGTCGCGGCACGTTCGACGGTCGGAGTCAGATAATGAACTTTTGCGAGGGAGTTGACTCCATGACGGGCACGCCAATACAGCGATGCGTAAAGGATCTCGTCGCCGTTCTTTACTGCAAGAACGCCGTTCTCCTCGTCGGCGAAAACAAAGTCCGGCTGGCCGGGAGTCATCGGGAGACGTGCGGAACGAGCCTCAGGATTCGCGGCCAGAATCTCCCGATATTCCTCCATCTCCTTCGGAATGGAAAGCGAACCGAGGGCGACGCGGAGCGTGTTCTCCTTCAAGCGGGAATCGAGAGAAGCGGAAAGCCTTCCATCCGCCTCCATCTGCGCAATGCCGCCAAGCGAAACCGGATCAGCCGTATCGACAGCCGCACGAATCGGCGACATGTCGCGGCTGGGACGAATCGAATAGACGACGTCGCCCGGATAGCTCGTATCGCGCCAGCCTACGACCGTTTCAAGGCGCATGACGCGACGATGAGATGCGTCGACTTCCGGATAACGGAAAAAGAGGCGCGCGCGCATCATGCGGATGAGTGCGTCGCGGATTTCGGGATCGCCGGGCTGATCGGGCGACGGGCGCGTGGCGTTGTAAATGGCGTCGCCCCAATCCACGACCTCGCCGTAGATTCCGACGTATCCGAGCTCCTTGGTAAGCCCTTTGTCCGTCAGCTGCATGTATTCCTTCCCCTGCGGCCATGTCGGCGCGCCCTTGCGGTCAAGACTGCCGGACCACGGGAGCGCCCCCATGGACTCCTTGAGAAAGCTGAGCGTCATTTCCAGCGGAAGCGCCTTTTCCGGATCAAGAAACGCAAGCGCACGGTTCGTCCAGTGCAGGTTGAGATCGATGATCATGGACTGATTCGTATACATGCGTCGATGCATGGCTTGCTCGCGCGCGACATATCGGAACATGTCCGCCCATGCATCGCGGCGAACGACCGGATTCTTCCGACAGTCTTCGATCATTTCGCCGAGGCTCGGCTCGATCTCAGACGCAATCAACAGGATCGCTTCGCCTGCGGGGCCGAGGCCGAACCATCCGGGATTCCATGTGGAACCGTCGTTGACGATCGAACGCGGGGCCTTCTGCCACTGACGATAGAGGTCGTCGAGGCTGAAAACGATCTTGTCGAGAGTTTCTTTGGATGTCGCGGCATCGTTCCAGCGCAAGGCGCGCGCCTTTGCTGCTGTCAGGATCTGCATCTGATTCAAAGTCTTGCGTCTTGGGTCAAGCGTGCTTCGAATGTGCGAATCAGCCTGTTCGCGGCTGCGTTCGATCGCGGCGGGATCGTTCTCCATCGGAGGCTGAACCGCGATCGGATCAGCCATTTTCTCAGACGACGGAATTTCAAAATACGGATCGACATGCGCATATGCGGCATAAATTCCGCGGCTCGGCTCCGTCATGTTCTTTTGGAATTGAGCGAAATTGGAACCATAGCCCCAAAAGGGGCCGTGCGCGTAAATTTCCACGCGTATTCGGTCGCGCCCTTTTGTCGCCGACTCAGGAATCAACTGCGTGGAATAATAGAAGCGGTCGGGGAAGCGCGCCTCCTTGGCGCCTGTGTCCAGCAGCTCATAGTCGCCCAGATGCAGATAGCCGAATTGCTTTCCGTCCAGGAAGACGACCAGTCGATTCGGCGTAACGTCCGACCCCCAAAATTTGACCGTAAGATAATTGCGCTTCGCCGGATCGACCGCAAGATCGAATGCGATCGGTCCGCCGCGATACTCAGGTTGCGGGGGAGGCAGAATGCGACGCGCGCTTTCGCCAAGGCCGCCGTTCACGACTTCCGTTTCCGGCGCATGAAGTCGATGCGCCGCTTCCGATTGCGCATTTCCAAAATAGATCGCGTCATCCGCAAAGGCAGGCAAGCTCGCGCACAGGAATGCGGCGATGGTCAAACCAATTGCAAAACGTTTCATACTGTCCCTTTCTCTTTCTCTTGACAACTCGATTCGTTCGCATGGCACGCGAAAATGCATGCTGTTTTATAAGGATATCATGTCTTCTGCGAAAATACAACAGCGCATTCCCTAATTTCAGCAATCCTTATAGAATTTTTTGCGCGAAAATACGCCGCAAACGACATTTTTTATCAAAAAAATTGATTTTTTTTCAAACCCGCTATTGACATCGAGCGACTTCAACGATTACATTGTTTGTCATCAATCCTTACCCTCCGCGTGCAACAGGGTCGCAGGACGTCCGCATTGATGAAAACAAAATGATTCCAAGACTTGGAGGTTCTACCATGAAAAGACTGTTCGGAACAATTGCAACCCTTTGCGCCGCATGCGTCTTCTGCGCCTCGCCGGTCTCTGGAGCGGAAAAGGCCGATTCCGATGCGACATCGAACAAGATTTTGATCGCATTCTATTCTTGGAGCGGGAATACGCGCTATGCGGCGGAACAGATTCAGAAGGCGACGAACGGAACGCTTTTCGAAATCAAGCCGAAGCAGGCGTATCCGAAGGACTACGCTGAATGCGTCACCCAGGCGAAAAAGGAGATTCAGGCCGGATTCAAGCCGGAACTGGCGTCCGACGTCGAAAACTTCTCCCAATACGAAATCGTCTTCGTCGGAACGCCGAACTGGTGGAGCACCATGGCTCCGCCGGTTTTCGCATTCCTTTCTTCTCACGACTTCAAAGGCAAGACCGTCGTCCCGTTCGTCACGCACGGAACCGGCGGCATGGCGCGTTGCGAAACCGACATGCGTGCGGCATGCCCCGGATCAAACTTCCTGCCTGGCAAGGCGTTCTACGGAAACCGCATTTATGATGCGGCGTCGGAGCTGACGCAATGGGCGTCGAGCGTCGTCGAAAAAAGCGCCGCAAAAGAAAAATGAGCGTGAAACGGGCTTCGCGCCTTTCGGACACGGGGTTCCCGCGCAACGCTGCGACTGGACTCTTCCTTCCGCGATTCGTTTGCGGGAACCGCCTTTCCGCTGTCTCCTCACGGTCCGACGCCATGAGGGAACAAGACAACGCGCCCGACAGCGTCCGAACGTCCGCTTTTCGTGA
>CAZAAM010000037.1:6797-13605 GCA_964483055.1 uncultured Victivallales bacterium | reverse complement strand
TGAATTTGCGAATTTTTCGCCCCCCATGGCGCTTTTTTTCTCTAAATTGCATGAAAATGCGAAAAAAAAAGAATGGAGAACGCAAGAAGCGCTCTCCATTCCGAAAAAGCGCGAACCGGGCGCGCAGCTTCCGTTTTGTTCCGTTTCGCTCAGCGGACCGTCAGAAGGACGACGAAGCGCTTGCCGGGCGCGGAAAAGATCACCGGGGTCGTTCCCGGGGCGACGCCCTTAAGTTCGACTTCCAGCTTCTCCTTGACGCGTCCGAACAGGTTGCGGTCGCGGTCATGCTCCAGCTTCACGCGAACCACGCGGGCGTCGTAGGATTCGAGCTTCCAAACGATGCCGCGCGCGGAATCCTGCTCAAGGTCGAAATCGATGTCGGAGCCGACCGGGATCGTCGCCGAGCAGGGAGCGTCGCCGATTTCGCGCAACGAATAGAACTTGTCGTGAAAGAGCGGCTTCGGCGGAGGCATGCCGGGATCAAGCGTCGGCGCGGCCTGGAGAGCCGGAGCAGGCGGTTGAGCCGCAGGAGGAGGCGCAGGCAGCGTCTGCGGAACAGACGGCGGAACCGGAGCGGGCGGAACCGGAGCGGGCGCGACCGGAGCCGCGGACGGAAGAATGAATTCGCCGTCCACGTCCGTGAACATCGCCTCCGATTCCGGATTGACCAGCAGTCCCACGCGAATGAACTTGACATTCGGATCGTTCAGGGAGAAACGCTTTTCGTACTTGCCCCAGACGCCCTGCAGAGCGACGGTCTCCCATGCGTCGGCGGAAGAAATCCGATTCTTCGAAGCGTCGAATGCGAAAAAGCCGAACGCCGCGGAGCCGCGTCCCTTCATTTTCAAATCCAGCTTGAGAACGGATCCCTGCACAGGGATGAAATCCGCAGCGATCGATTTGACGACGCCCGCCGGCGCAGTCGCCAGCAGCGCGAATTCATCGCGATCCAGAGCCGGGTCGCGGACGATGCGCGTGCCGCCCGCCTGAGCGTCCGCCGCCCAGCCCGGCGCAATCGCGGCGCCGACTTCCGATCCGCGAAAATCTCCGTTCAGCCGCAGATCGATGTCGTCCGCGGCCGGCGCGGAAGATGCGCCGAACAAGAATGCGGCTCCAACGCCCAGGCTCAACAAACGTTCCATTCTCATGCTTCACCTCACATTTCTTTTTTATCGTCCGCAGCGGCTCAGCCTCCCGCATGGACGCGAGCGCGCCCGGACGGTTTTCGTTTTTTCAGACATCCTTCCGCTCCGAATTCAGCGAAAGCGCAGGGCGAAAAACGGCTTCCAAAATTATTATAGCGCCCTATGCCGAAAATGCAAACATCGCCATGCGGAACGCGTCGCATTTTCCCCATGATCTTATCCGCAATGCCCTCCCCCGCTTTTTTTATGGAATCCTGCTTCAAAAATTCCCGCCCTTCCGGCCTGACATCATATTATATATTGTTTTCGCGCGCCCGCGCGTGCGAAAGATCAGGGCGTTCTCCGCCCCCGGCATGCGCAGACGATTGAATTTCAAGCGCGCGAGCGCCTGCATGATTCGCATTTCGAAGGAAGAACGATGTTTCCGTTTCCGCCGCCGAAGCGGCGGGGAAGCGTCGAAAAAATCGTCTCCCGCATTTCGCGGCGGACGCGCCGGGAGTCGACATGCCTGCGCTTCCGGGCATATGGAAACGAATTTTTCGTTCCTGCGCGCAAAGGCGCCGTGCGGCATGACGCCGCAAGTGAAGTTTTTTGACGCAAGCGACTTGAAAAAAGCGTTCTTGCGTGCTATATTCAGATTTCGGTCGCACTTGGGAGCTTATAGGATGAACGGTCCGTCCGGCAAGGCCGATGCGGACGCATCGAAGAGCATGCAAGAATGATGAAGATTCTGTTAAAAGCCCTGTCCCTGCTTAATCCTGCGCGGCTTCCGCAGATCGTCTGGAAAAACCGCTGGCTGCTGAAGCAGCTCGTCCTTCGGAACATCGCCGCACGCTACAAGGGGTCGCTGCTCGGTCTTCTTTGGAGCTTCGTCCAGCCGCTGCTGATGCTTTGCGTCTATACGTTCGTCTTCAGCGTAGTGTTCAAAGCGCGCTGGGGCGTCGATGCCAGCGGCGGACGCGGCGCGTTCGCGATCATCATGTTCTGCGGCATGGCGTTATACAACATTTTTTCTGAAAGCGTGAATTCGAACTGCACGATCATCACAGGAAATTCGAACTTCGTGAAGAAGGTGATCTTTCCCTTGGAGATTCTGCCGCTCGCGCAAACGGCGTCGACGTGCGTTCTCGGCTTGGCGTGGTTCATTCTTCTGTTTTTCGGCGCGGTCTTCGTTTTCGGGACGCTCAGCTTCACAATGCTGCTTCTTCCTCTGATACTGCTTCCGCTGGCGATCTTCAGTCTGGGGATCTCGTACTTCGTCGCATCGCTCGGCGTGTACGTTCGAGACACGCAGTATGTCGTAGGGGTCGTGCTTCAGATTCTTTTCTTTATGACGCCGATCTTCTATCCGATTCAGGCCGTTCCGGAAAAATTCCGCTGGCCGCTGCAGCTCAATCCCATGACGATTCTGATCGAAGAGGCGCGCAAGGTGTTTTTGTACGGGCGACTTCCGAACTGGGGTCTTCTCGGGGTCGCGCTTTTGGTCAGCCTGGTCGTACTGCAGCTCGGCTTCGCCTGGTTCCACAAAACGAAAAAGGGATTCGCCGATGTCCTCTGATCCCGTCGTCCTGCGCGTGAAAGGCGTTTCCAAGCGCTTCGAAATCTATGAACATCCGGTTCATCGCCTTCTGCAGATGCTTTGCGCCGGAAGAAAGCGATTCTTCAAAGAATTCTGGGCGCTGCGCGACATTTCCTTCGAAGTGCGGCGCGGAGAATGCGTAGGCATCATCGGACGCAACGGCGCAGGAAAAAGCACGCTTCTGCAAATCATCACGGGCACGCTCCAGCCGACGGAAGGAATCGTAGAGACGAACGGACGGGTCGCCGCGCTTCTGGAACTCGGAAGCGGATTCAACCCGGAGTTCACCGGACGCGAAAACGTCTACATGAACGCCGCCATTCTCGGTTTTTCCAAAAGCCAGACGGATCGAAAGTTCGACGAGATCGCGGAATTCGCGGACATCGGCGACTTCATCGATCAGCCTGTCAAGACCTATTCCAGCGGCATGATGGTGCGACTCGCCTTTGCAGTGCAGGTGGTCGTCGAGCCGGAAATCCTCATCGTGGACGAAGCGTTGGCCGTCGGCGACATCGCCTTTCAGCAGAAGTGCTACGAACGAATCAAGCGTCTGCAGAAACAGAACGTCACCATCCTTTGGGTCTCGCATGACCTCGCGTCGGTCATGAACATCTGCTCGCGCGCCCTGTTCCTTTACGACCGGACCCTCGTCATGGACAGCTCGCCGAACGACGTCGTGGAGGCCTATAAGAAGAAGCTGACGACGACGCAGAACGCGCCCGCAATTCCGGATTCCGCACGGGCCTCCGCAACGCAAACGGAATCGACGGCGGCGACGAAGCTCCATTCGAAGGCGTATCCAATCTTCCCGAACAAGAAGGAATACGGGTCGCGCAAGATTGAAATCGTCGACTGGGGCATGTTCGATCCGGCGTCAGGCGCCCCTCTTTACAAGCTCGACGCGGCAACCCCCGCCGACCTTCGCGTATGGCTCAAGGCGAACAGCCATGCGGATCACGTCTGCGCGAGCTTCTTCCTCAAGGATGTCAAGGGACGCGAAATCGCAGGAATCAATACGGATCAGGCGAATCGCCCGATCGGCTCCATGGAGACGGGGCAGCTCTGCTCCATCTCGTTCCGCCAGAGCTTTCCGATTCCGAACGGGAACTATATTCTGAACTTCGGATGCAGCGGAACCGACGCCGACGGGAAACTGGAGGCGTTCCATCGCATCTACGACCTGCTGCTCGTCGAGGTCGTCAATCATAAGACATTCATCGGCGAATTCGATCTGCATTCCAGCGTGGAGGTCGCCAAATCATGAAAAGCGTCGTCTACTCCGCCACGCGCCAATGGAATCCAGGCGACGAATTCATTCTTCAGGGAACAATCCGCCTGATGAAGGCCGCGATCGGCGAACACAACGCGATTCTGTACAACCGCCATCCGGGGCTGCGCCCTCTTTACGGAGAAGGACGCTTCCGCCGTGTCCGTCAGGACTGGAGCAGCGGACAAGTCAACGAACTGGAAAAGGACTTCAAGATCGGCTTCTTCGACAACTCCGTGAAGTTCGACACGGATCTCGGGTTCGCGGACTATGCAGTCATTGCCGGCTCGCCGGAATGCTTCAATCCGCGAACGGAGAACTTCTACCGGCACGTCGCCGAAAGCTCCCTGCCGCTGCTTGCGCTCGGCGTCGGACATGTCGACGACGTTGTTCCGGAATGGATTCTTTCCATCTTCCGCAAGTCGCTTCTTACGACGGTTCGAGCGGAAAAGGTCGGCGCCGCGCTGGAAAGCCGCTGCGGCGTCTCCGCGCTTCGCTTCCCCTGCCCTGCGCTGTTCTGCGTTGCATGCGGGGAGGAAAAGAGCATCGAATCCGTGCGGCGCGTCGCGCTTGTCTTCGGAGCGTCCTCCAGGGATTCGATTCCTTGCCAGGAGATTGCGGACGACGCATGCGAATTCACGACGACGCTTTTCCGCGCCCTGATCGAACGCTTTCGCGACCGTCTGAGCTTTTCGATCGTCTGCCATTACATCGACGAGCTTCCCGCCGCGTTCCGCGAATTCGGAGACTGCGGCATCGACATCCGCTACTCCTATGATGCGCAGGAATATGCGAACATCTATCGTGCATTCGATCTCGTCGTTTCTCCGCGCGTCCATGGCTGCGGAATCGCCTCTTCCCTCGGCATTCCATCGATCCATGTTTCACACGACGTCCTGCGCTCCGACACCGCGGAAGGATTCCATGCGCGAATGCTTTCGACGCAAGCGACTTTGGACGAAGCCATCGACGCATTCCGCGACCGACTGGAATCGGCGAATACGACGAATGCGAGCCTGATCGAATACAAGGCCGCGGCGTTCAAGGAATACGTCGATGCCATCCGAAAGGCTTTGAAGGACGCCGCGCCTGTCCGATACGATGCGGAGCTTCCGCCTGAACCCGCCCATTTCGCAAGGACTCCGGCCGACGTGCTTGCGGAGCTCGCCCCAGCCCGGACGACGGATGAGACGGGCGCGCGGGCGCAGGGAAACGCGCGGATTTCGATTCCGCGCCGCATTTGGAACCGGTTGATCGGGAAGCGGAACTCATGACGGGCGCTCGAACGGAAAAGACGAAGCCGCGGGATCTCTTCATTCTTCAGGAAGGCCTCGGCGATGCGGTTGCGTTTTCGGCGCTGTGCGAGCCGTATTTCCGCCGTTTCGGCGAAAAGATTCTCGTCGCGCACAAATGTCCGGAAATTTTCGCGGGAAATCCCTTTTGCGAAGTTCTGCATGGAATCCATCAGGATTCGATCGATCCAGGCAAGCTGGAGCTCCTGCGGGCGAACGGATTCAATCCGATCTTCCTGACCTACTGCGACTATCCCTTCAATCCGGCCCTCTCCTGCACGGAAATCGTCTATCGGCGCCGCCACATGATTGAAACCATGGGCGCGCGACTCGGTCTTTCCGGCAAGATCGCAAGCTCGCCGCGCATTTTTCTGACGCCGAAGGAAACGGAAGCGGGCCGCCGGAGCGAAAAGCCGCAGATCGTTCTGCTTGCGCAGGGCAAGAACGAACACAAGACGGTTCCGACCGCCGTGCTTCGGCAAGTCTGCGAACGCTTATTGGAGGACGGGCGCTTCGAAGCGATTCAAATCGGTCTCGCCGGAGACGAACTCGTTTCCGAACGCGTCATGGACTTGCGCGGGAAGACGACCGTCCGCGAAGCCGCAGCGATTCTTGCAAACTCCGCCCTTTTCGTCGGACCGCTCGGATTCAGCTGCCATCTGGCGCATGCGATGCGCTGTCGTTCCGTCGTCCTGCTTCCTCAGAGCGAGCCGCAGGAGCTTGCGACTTACCAAGGCGATGAAGCGGTCTTTGCCGAAACGCAATGCGACCTTTGCCGCAGGGAAAATCTCATGCTCCGCGGCGAACAATGTCCGAACGGCTTCGCGTGCATTCGAACCATCTCGCCCGATCGAGTCGTCGATGCGGCGCGCAGGCTTCTTGACGCCGGCCCGCTTCCGGCAGAGGCGGACGTCTGGGATTTCGGGGACGGCGGAGAAACGGTTCGGGACATGTCGCTTTACGAGGCGATGCGCAAGACCTTGACGCCGCGTCTGGAGCTTTTCCGCGCCATGCCGGACGAACCCTTCTCGGAAAAAAATCTCATTTCCATCCCGATTCATCCGCGGGAAGCCGTCTGCGAATGCGCTTTCCGCTTCCGCGACGACGGCCGTCCTCGCCGCTTCCGACTCGACTTCAACCCCGAACCCGGACAAGTCTTTCTGATTCGCGAGCTCGATTTTCTCTCCGGCGGCGCAACAGTCCTGTCCTTGAAGGATGCGGATTCCCTCGATTTCGCAAATCTTGGAAGCAGAACGACCTCCGACGGACTTCTGATCTTTCCGGCCGACCACGATCCGCAGATTTTTCTTAAGCCGCTTCTTCGCGCCGACTCCGTCAAAATTCGCTTTGACATTCTGGAGCCCGCCGAGGCAAGCCGCGCTTTGATCGAAGCCTTTTCAACTTTGAATTCCATTGAGAATTCAACAACTTGGAAACTTTCCGCTCCTATTAGAAAATTGCTTGGCGCAGGGAAGAAAGTCTGGCGCGCGCAAGCGGAAGGAGGCGCGTCCTCGTCGCCGCTCCT
>CAZAAM010000037.1:0-6787 GCA_964483055.1 uncultured Victivallales bacterium | reverse complement strand
CTGCGCAGACGCCTGCGCTCCTGCAAATGCGCGTGCAAGGAGACGGAACGATCCCGCCCCAAGTGCATGTCCAGGAACGAAAAACTGCGCCGAAAACGCTCTTCCAAGACGTTTCACCGGACGAACGAGTCTTCCATCGAGAAAGGAATGTCAATGTCTTTGCGCACGAAACTGTGCAAAATCGCAGCGCTTGCAAAGCGTCTTTCCATTCATAACATAATACGCGCGATCTACTGGCTGTTTCACGAGGACTTCCACAGTTTTCGCGACCGACTGAATCGGCATGCCCTGATCGCGCATTCGGAACAAATCGAATTGGAACTCGATCGCGTCGAGTCGTTCGACTGGGAAGCCTGCGAGCCGCTCGTCTTCCCGAAGCGCGAACATCCGCTCGTCTCCATTCTTGTTCCGGTCTACAAGCAGATCGACTACACCTACGCCTGCCTCAAAAGCGTCCTGACGCGCTCCGGCGACGTTTCCTATGAAGTCATTCTCGCAGACGACGCATGCACTGATGAAACCAAGGACATCGAACAAAAAATCAAAAACATCGTCGTCGTCCGCAACGAAACAAATCTGCGCTTCCTGCGCAACTGCAACAACGCGGCGCAACGCGCGCGGGGAAAGTATCTTCTATTCCTGAACAATGACACGCAGGTCCAGCAGAACTGGCTTGCGCCGCTTTGCGACGTTCTCGACAATGATCCTTCCGCAGGCGCGGTCGGCGGCATGCTGATTTATCCTGACGGTCGCCTTCAGGAGGCGGGCGGCATCATTTGGCGAGACGCCTCCGGCGCGAACTACGGACATGGCGACAATCCGGCCTTGTCGGACTACAACTATCGGAAGGAAGTCGACTACATCTCCGGAGCTTCGCTCATGGTCCGGAAGTCCCTTTGGGATCGTCTCGGCGGCTTTGACGACCGCTTTTCGCCCGCCTACTACGAAGATACGGATCTTTGCTTTTCCATTCGCGCGCTCGGATTCAAAGTCGTCTATCAACCGCTTTCCAAAGTCGTTCATTTCGAAGGCGTCTCCAACGGAACGGATCTTTCGTCCGGACAGAAGCGACATCAGGTTGAGAATCAAGTCAAGTTCCGTGAAAAATGGAAGGACGTCCTTGACCGAGAACACTTTGAACCGGGACAGGACGAATTTCTTGCGCGCGACCGCGGCGGAGGGAAACGAAGGCTCTTCGTCCTGGATCATCTCGTTCCCGCCTATGACACGGACGCCGGCGGACGATGCACATGGCGCTATCTGAAGCTTTTTCTAGAAAAAGGCTTCCGCATCACGTTCCTCCCCGACAACTTTCATGATCCGCAGCCCTACACGCGGGAAATGCAGCAGCTGGGAATCAACGTCCTCTACGGAAACCGTTACTATCAAAACTGGAAGACCTGGCTCCCGACGGTCGCACGATACTTCGACTTCGCCTTTCTCCAGCGTCCTCACATCACGATCCGCTATCTCGATTTGCTGAAGAAGCATTCGCATGCCAAGATCGTCTACTTCGGACACGACCTGCATTTTCTGCGCGAACGCCGTCAATACGAACTGGAGCACGACAATGCGCTTCGCAAGGCGTCCGAGGAATCCAAGCGGATCGAATACGAAATCTTCTCCAAGTCGGACGACATCTTCTGCGTCGGCTCCTACGAGCGGAAGCTTATCTCAGACGCCTTTCCCGGCAAGCCCGTGCATGACATCCCCTTGTATTTCTATGACGCCCCCGCCGAACCGCATCCCGATCCGGAGAACTGCCGCGATCTATTGTTCGTCGGAGGCTTCAACCATCCGCCGAATCGGGACTGCGTCCTTTGGTTCGCGAAGGAAGTCTTCCCGAAAATACGCAAGGAGCTTCCCGGCGTGAAATGGCGCGTCGTCGGCAGCAATCCGCCCCCGCAGATCGAGGCGCTGGCTTCGGACGATCTGATCATCTCCGGATTCGTCTCCGACGAGGAGCTTTCCCGTCTTTACGCAACCAGCCGAATCGCCGTCGTTCCGCTTCGCTACGGAGCAGGCGTGAAAGGGAAGGTCGTGGAGGCTCTTCGCTTCGGCATTCCTCTTGTTACGACATCCATCGGCGCGGAAGGAATTTCCTCCGACGCGCCGCTGAAGCTTGCAGACGACGCCGAGTCCTTCGCCGACGCGGTGATTCAACTCTATCGCTCTCCCGAACTCTGCCGCGAACTTTCAGCAAAATGCGCGTCATTCATCGAACGGAACTACTCGGCGGCCAAGGCGAAGGAAATTCTGCAGGAAGTCATGCCAGACGAAGAAGATAAACGGGACAAGCCGACTCGGAGCGCAATCGAATGAACAATGCAAAACACGACAAGACGCTGGCGATCGACGTTCTTCTGGCGACCTGCAATTCCGAACGCTTTCTGACCGCGCAGCTCGATTCGCTTTTGAACCAGAGCTGCGACGGATTCCGCATCCTCGTGCGCGACGCCGGCTCGCAGGATCGAACTTGCAGCATTCTGCGGAAGCTGCAGGCGGAGAATCCTGACCGCATCAAGCTGCTTCCTCCCGCGCGCGCAAATGCGGCGGAAAACTTCGGAGCTCTCATGGAGGCGGCCGAGGCGGATCTTGTCATGTTCTCCGACCACGACGACGCATGGCTTCCGGACAAAATCGCCCGGACGCTTGAAAAATACCGGGAGGCGGAAGCTCGCTGGGGCGCGGAAACGCCGATTCTCGTCTTCACGGATTCGAAGATCGTCGATGAGAATCTCCAAGAGCTTCATCCATCCATGCTGCGCTGGCAGAACCTGAATCCGCGCATTCTTTCGCTTCGGCGTCTGCTTGTGCAGAACGTGCCGTCGGGCAACGTCATGCTGCTCAACCGCGCGCTGCTCGATCTGGCGCGTCCCCTGCCCGAGCGCGCCGTGATGCACGATCACTGGATCGCGCTTGTCGCCGCAGCCTTTGGCAAAATCGTATTTCTGGACGAGCCGACTCTGCTCTATCGTCAGCACCAATCGAACGTCTTCGGCGCAACCCATTATTCGCTTTCGTTTTTCGTCAGAAAGCTCTTCCAAGGCAGAAGAGCCCTTCAGGAACGCTTCAACCGCAACGTGCGGCAGGGCGCAGCCTTCCTGGAACGCTTCGGAAACAGGCTTTCGTCGGAGGATCGCGCCATGCTTCAGGATTTCTCGAATATGGAAGCCATGGGATTCTTCGCAAAACGCCGCATCATTGTCCGACGCGGCCTTTGGAAGAACGGACTTCTGCGCAATCTCGGCATGCTTCTGTTTCTCTAGATTCAAAGACCTTACGGCTTTTCGCGATGAGAAGGTCCTTTCGGAAACCACCCTTTTTCGACGCGCTCCTTCTGTTGAACGACTTCCACGATGCACCATAGGAGATCGAATCCAAGAAGACCGAAGGCGGTGGAAAGGAAGAAGTTTTCAATAAAGAGCGAAGCAGCGAGCGACAGAACGCCGCCCAGCAGGAAGAAGATCCAAATCCTCGCCCCGCAATAAAACTCGCCCTTGATGACGACCGGATGCAGAACGCCAATCAGCGCAAGCGAAATCAGCCCGAGCAAAACACCTTGAAAATGCATAAGAACCTTCCTTTCCCGACGAACGTCGCATACCTTTTCTTCCAACTGCGACGGGAATCCTTCCGCAAATCGACCCCCGCGCTCATTCTTCTGCGTTTTTCCACACGAACGGATGCTGCGGCGTCGCCGCTGTCCCATCGACTCCGGAATCCGTTGTGAACAGGTCTCCGACGGTCTCCGAATTTCGCTTCTTTCGGACATGCCCGGCGGAATAAAGAATGTTCACGCTCCGAAAATCGTGGGGGTTCAAGATCGTTCCAGAGTTCGCGACGCAGGCGAAGTCAAGCAGAACGGCCTTCCCTGCATTCTCAATGGACGAGAGCTTGTGCCGAAATCCAAGATAGCCCTCGCGATACAGGTATGCAGTCTGCACCGCTCCATTCGATTCCCAGGCGGACTTCACATACTGCGGGGTTCGCGCGGGATTGTCCGGACATCCGAAAACATCCGACGGCAGTCCGGGACTCGTGGAGAGCAGAACGCCAAGACCAAGCGGCGCGAACGGCATCCGAATCAAGGGAATCGGAGCATCCCAATAGCCGGAGGGAAAACCCTGAACGAGAGAATCGCTGGCAAGCACAGGCGGGATTCGGTCGTCGTGCGCGTTCGAGTATTCGACAAGCGCGACGCCGATCTGACGCAGATGATTCATGCATTGCGTCTGCCTCGCCGCAGCCAGGGCGCGTCCGATCGCCGGAGCAAGAAGCGCCGTCAGAATTGCGATGACGGCGACGGAAGTCAGAAGTTCCGTCAAAGTGAACGGTCGTTCGCGGCGCCGTGGAAAACGCATGGTTCGGCTTCGCTTCTTCATTCCGTCTTCCGCTCCTTCCACGCCAATGCATCCGCATCTCCTTGTTCACAAGCGCGTTTCAGATAAAGCTCGCATTTTGATTCGTCGCATCGAACGCCGATTCCATAATGCCAGCAGACGGCAAGCGAAAACTGCGCCTTGGCATATCCGGCGTCCGCCGCGCGGCGCCACCAGCGAAACGCGCGCTTGAGCGACTTCTCCACGCCTTTTCCCAAAAAGAAGCACCGAGCCAGATTGTCCTGCGCCGGAAGATCTCGCTTCCTTGCAGCGGCATGAAGCCAATGGAAGGCCTCTTTCTCCCGATTCGGACGGGAAAGCAAAAGTTCTCCGAGCTTCCGCTGAGCGACGACGTCTCCCCTTTCCGCAGCAATCCGCCAAAAGAATTCCGCCGCCTGCGGATTGATCGGGATTCCAAGACCGTCCTGGTGCATGCGCGCAAGCCGTGCGGCGCATTCCGCATCGTTTTTCCGCGCTCCACGTTGAAAGCAGCGAACGGCCTGAAACACGTTCTGGCGCACGCCGCATCCTTCCGCATAGCAGACGCCAAGGTTGTACAAGGCGGCGACGTCGCCCCGCTCTGCTGCAAGCCGCCACAATTCGAATGCGCGCGTGCGATTCGGATTTCCGCCCTTGCCGCTCAATGCGAGAGCGGCCATTCTGTGCAGAGCGGCGACGCTTCCGTCGCGAGCATAGAATTCCTCCGCTTCGCCATGGCTTCCCTTGAATTCCGCACGCAGTCCGCGCCGATAGTCCGAAAGGGGCAGTCTGCGAAAGAAATCGGCGCACGAGCCGCACGCGCGGACGAACGCTCGAAGGAACGATGCCGCAAGCGGCTTCCTTCTTCCAAGCGGACTCTCTTCGCGGCGAACACGCCTCCCTGCTCGCTCTTTTCCAGCGCTTTTCAACGGAGTCCCAGCGCCTTGGCGACGCCCTCCCCATAGGCGGGATCAGCTTTCATGCAGTTTTCCACATGCCGCTTCCGGATGAATTCCGGCACGCCCTGCATCGCGCGCGCCGTGTTGTCGAACAGCCGCTGCCGCTGTTCCGGCGTCATGGCTCGGAAGCGCATGCCGGGCTGCGTAAAATAGTCGTCGTCGTCCGCGCGGAAATCCCAGAAATCTCCGTCGCCGTCGACTTTCGTCTTCGGGCCGCGGAAAGACGGCTGCTCCTGCCATGCGCCGTAACTGTTCGGCTCATAAGCGATCTTGCGGCCGTAGTTGCCGTCCGTGCGCATGGCGCCGTCGCGAGAATAGCCCGTAACCGGGCAGCGCGCGCGATTCACCGGAATCAGATGATGATTTACGCCAAGACGGTAGCGCTGCGCGTCGCCATAGGCGAAAAGACGCGCTTGCAGCATCTTATCCGGCGAGAAGCCAATGCCTGGCACGACGTTCGCCGGATTGAAGGCGGACTGCTCCACTTCGGCGAAATAGTTCTCAGGATTTCGATTCAGCTCCATCATTCCCACGTCGATCAGCGGATATTCCTCCGTCGACCAGTCCTTTGTCAAGTCGAATGGATTGTAGGGCAGCTCCGCCGCCTGACGCTCCGTCATCAGTTGAAAGCACAGCTTCCAGCGCGGGAAATCGCCTCGTTCGATCGCTTCAAACAAATCGCGCGTATGACTGTCCCGATCTCGCCCGCACAAGGCCTCCGCCTCGGCATCCGTCAGAAACCGGATCGGCTGCTGGCAGATCCAGTGGAATTTCACCCATGTCCGCCGGTTTTCCTGATCATACAGGCTGAACGTATGGCTGCCGAAGCCGTGCATGTTCCGATACGATGCGGGTATGCCGTCGTCGCTCATCGTGATCGTGACCTGATTCAGTGACTCAGGCAGACTAGTCCAAAAGTCCCAATTGCTCGTCGGAGAATGCAGACCTGTGCGAGGATCCTTTTTGACGACGTGATTCAAGTCGGAGAAATGGTGCGCATCACGCATGAAGAAGACGGGCGTATTGTTGCCGACCAAATCCCAGTTCCCCTCCTCCGTATAGAACTTCACTGCGAATCCGCGGATGTCGCGTTCGGCATCCGCCGCGCCACGGAATCCGGCAACTGTGGAAAAGCGAACGAAGACATCCGTTTTCTTGCCGATCGCCGAAAACAGCTTCGCACGCGTCCAGCGCGCAACATCGTTCGTTACCGTGAACGTGCCGAAGGCGCCCGCGCCCTTCGCATGCATGCGACGTTCCGGAATCACCTCGCGATTAAAATTCGCAAGCTTTTCCAGAAGCCAGGCATCCTCCAGCAGAAGCGGTCCGCGCGGTCCGGCGGTCCGTGAATTCTGATTCTCCGCGACCGGCGCGCCGAAGTTTGTTGTCAGGCGGTCAGGCTTCGGCGGATTCGGATTCCGCGTTTCCGAGGCCGGCGTTCTTCTTCCGCGCGCAGACGGCGCGCGA
>CAZAAM010000036.1:0-13905 GCA_964483055.1 uncultured Victivallales bacterium | reverse complement strand
GCCTTCCTTGAAGGTCAGCTTGCCGATCTTAAGAACCTTTTTGACTTCGTCGACGACGATTTCGCTCGCGCCGACGATGCAGCACTTGCCCCATCCGCGGCAGACGAGAGCCGCATGGCTGGTCATGCCGCCGCGCGCCGTCAGAATGCCGGTCGCCGCGCGCATGCCGTCGACGTCCTCCGGGTTGGTCTCCTCGCGAACCATGATGCAGGGCTGCTTTCTGGCATGGCACTTGGCGGCGTCTTCGGAGTTGAAGACAATGCGTCCCACCGCGCCGCCCGGACCTGCGGGAAGCCCCTTGGCGACGATCTTGGCGATCTTTTCGGCGGCCGGATCGAGAATCGGGTGAAGAAGCTCATCGAGCTGCGCAGGAGAAACGCGCATGACGGCGGTCTTCTCGTCGATCAGCTTTTCGGCGAGCATGTCCATGGCCATGTTGAGCGCGGCGGTTCCGGTGCGCTTGCCGACGCGGCACTGAAGCATGTAGAGACGCTTGTCCTGAATGGTGAACTCGATGTCGAGCATGTCATGATAATGCTTTTCAAGCTTGTTGCGGATGCCGACGAGTTCCTTGTAGACAGCCGGCATGACCTTCTGCATGCTCGGAAGATTCTTGTTCTGCTCGTTCTTGGTTTCGTCATTCAGGGGATTCGGCGTGCGGGTTCCGGCGACGACATCCTCGCCCTGCGCATTGATGAGCCATTCGCCGTAAAACTTATTGTCGCCCGTCGCAGGGTTGCGTGTGAACGCAACGCCGGTGGCGCTGGTTTCGCCCATGTTGCCGAAGACCATGCTCTGGACGTTGACGGCAGTGCCCCAGTCGTCCGGGATGCCCTCGATGCGGCGATAGGAAACGGCTTTCTTGCCGTTCCAGCTCTTGAAGACGGCGCCGATCGCGCCCCAAAGCTGGGCGACCGGATCATCGGGAAATTCGCATTTGAGGACCTTCTTGATGCGGGCCTTGAAGTCTTTGCAAAGCTTCTTGAGGTCATCGACGGTAAGATCCGTGTCGCTGGAATATTTCTTCTTGGCCTTCAGCGCATCGAGCATGCCGTCAAGCTGCTTGCGGATGCCCTGTCCTTCCTCCGGTTCAATGCCCTCGGCCTTCTCCATGACGACGTCGGAATACATCATGATGAGGCGGCGGTACGCATCGTAGACGAAGCGCTCGTTTCCGCCGGTCTTTTTAATAAGGCCGGGAATCGTAGAAGATGCAAGACCGACGTTCAAAACGGTTTCCATCATGCCCGGCATGGAGGATCGCGCGCCGGAACGGCAGGAAACGAGAAGCGGATTCCTGGCATCGCCGAACTTCATTCCCATTTTCGCTTCAACCTTGGCGAGCGCGGCCTTGACTTCCTTGTCCAGTCCGGCCGGATTCTTTCCGCCATTCTTGAAGTATTCCGTGCAACACTCCGTAGTGATGGTGAATCCGGCGGGAACCGGCATGTCGAGCTTGGCCATTTCCGCAAGGTTGGCGCCCTTGCCGCCAAGCAGATTCTTCATGCTGGCATCGCCGTCGCTCATTCCCTGGCCGAACAGATAAACGAATTTCTTCGCCGGGGATTTTTTCTCAGTTTTTTTCTTTTCAGTCGTTTTCCTTCCCGCTGCGGATTTCGCTGCGGACGCCGCTTTCTTCATGGCGCTCATAGCTGTGTCTTCCCTAATAAAATGATTGTTTTAAGAGAGTTTTTTTTGATGAAACCAACTTTTAATATAGCCTTTGCGTACGTAAATTTCAAATGCGATCATCAACGATTTTGTTCTCCGGACGTCTTTCCCCGTTTATTTCACATACAGGCCATAGCGGTACAGACCGGACAATATGCCAAGCACGATCCGCTCCTGATAGTCCGCATTGGCGAGCTTCTTGAGTTCCGCCGCGTTCGAAAGATACCCGCACTCGATCAGCACGGCGGGACAGGTCGCGTTGGCGATCACGTAGAAGCGCGCATGCCGCAGTCCGCGATCTTCGGCGCCCGTCGTCTTGATCAGGGCCTTCTGGATTTCGTATCCGAGACGCGCGCTCAAATCATCATAGGCGTTGCCTTTTTGCGCGGAATATTTCGGCTTGGAATCGGCGGTCGACGCCGCGCCGGAAGGCGTCATGACATACGTTTCGATCCCATGCGTGGACTTCGACGCGCTGGAATTGCAATGAATGGAAATGTACAGATCCGGCTTGACCTTGGCGCAAAGAGCCGCGCGTTGCGCCAGAGTCGGGAACGTATCGCCGTCGCGCGTCATCGCCACGCTGTATCCGGCGTGCAACAGCGACCGCTTCAGCTTGCGCGCGATCTGCAGATTGAACAGCTTTTCATGACCGAGCGCGCTTCCGGCTCCAGGATCGCTTCCGCCATGTCCCGGATCGATCATGATGAATTTGTGACGACGGCGCAGCTGCGCCTTCTTCGCGAAGATCGGTTCGATCATCATCTGAAAATCCAATTCGGAAAGATATGCCAAGCCGCCTTGTATCAGCATCGGATAACAAAAATACACCTCCACGCCGTCGATCGAGCCGACCTTCTTCTTGTACGTGAACTCCACTTTTCGATCGCCGCCGTACAGCATGCCGCCTTTCTGCGTGAAAGCGAAGCGCATCCCGAGCGACGATGCCACATCCCGCAGATCCAAATACCGAATCTTTCCGGAGCGTATGAAGCGAAACGCTCGCGATGCGGACGCGGAAGCGGAAGCGGGCTGCTCATTCTGCGCATAAAGAGCCGGAATCGACGCGGCGGAAAAAGCCAAAAGAAGAATCAAAATCATGCGAAACAGCGTCTTCATGGAGCGTCGGCCTTCCTTTCAGGACGGAGAATCAGCTTTTCAAACACGCCGGGACGGAGCAGAAAGACAGCATTCTCCGCCACGCGTTTTTCGTATGCGAACCGACTGGCGAGATACGTCTTTCTCATTTCCAACGCCTCGTCCGTTTCGCCTTCCTCGCGGACGACTTTGTCCGGCGAGAAGCGCACCGTCAGGCGGCCCAGGGGATACGTATCCGTCGGCGCCATTTCCAGCCGATAGGAGAATCCATTGGAAAAATTCAGCGAAAAGTCGCAGGGGAACGGAATCTCCTCCTCGCCTTGATACAATGCGACGCTGAAAGGCGATGTCAGCAACGAGAGCTTTGCGGCGACATTTTGCACGGCGACAGGTTCGCCGCCAGGCTGGAACGCGAAGCCGTTCTTTCCTGCGCGCACGTTCCAAACGATTTGCCAGCGTCCGTCCGTTCCCTTCTGTCGAAACATCATGGAAAGCAAAGGCGCGTTATAGATGCGCAATTGCTCGACCCACGCGTTCGGATCGGGGCGACACTCCATGAACACCGTCGGGACAAGGAATACGCGCGAAGAATCGCCGTCCCAAATTCTAACGTAACGTCCGTCATAGGAACGGCTCTCCGTGTTCGCAGCGGAAACCGTTTCATGGCCGTGCCCGAACATGCCGCGAAAGAGTTCGGCGCCGTGCTCGTCCAAAAGACGCAGCAGGATGCCGGCTCCCTCCGGCGGATCCGAATCGGGACGCGAACGCTCAGCCAAATGGAAATCGAACAGTTCTTCTTCGCCGCTTGTCGGAA
The DNA here is from genome assembly GCA_964483055.1 of uncultured Victivallales bacterium. Lineage (GTDB taxonomy): Bacteria > Verrucomicrobiota > Lentisphaeria > Victivallales > UBA1829 > UBA1732. Next base: position 10,322 of record CAZAAM010000036.1, on the reverse strand, counting down.
TCTCCCGTATCGGACGCATGCGGGAAAGCGAATCCAAAAAGCCCGTGACAGCCCGCGTATCCGCCTGCGCGCCGCTCCGTTCCTCGACGGACCAGTATCCGTCCTTATAGATCAGCGTCGCTTTGGAATCCAGATAGGAAATCTCGATCCTTCGAACCAGCTCCGGACGGAATTCGGGAATCCGGATCTTTGAAGAAGTCTCCTCCTGCTGCGTCTGTCGCGCGATGCCGCGCGTCCCCATGCGGCGTTCGGAAATCCACGCCGCGACGCCGAGCGCGATCAGCAGCGCCGCCACGGCGATCGTCCGCATCCAACGGTTCGTTTTCATTTGAAGCGCCTCCATTTCACTCTTCGGAAGATCATCCAGAAGATTCCAAGGAGCAGAACTCCCGCCGGCGCGACGACGATGTTGACCAGCCGAACCGCGTTATTGACGGCGTTGATGTCGCGCTTGAGTTCGCGCGTCGACCGACGCAGTTCGCGCGCATAAGCTTCCTTCGTACGCTCATAGTTGTCGAGCGTCGCCTTCTGTTCCTCCGTCAATGGATGCTGTCCGCCGGACGCGATTACGATATTCCGCAACGCCTCCGTCTGTTTTTCCAGGCGGATCATCTCCTGCCCCAAGGCCAACGCTCGCTCCTTGAACTCCAAATCCGCCCGCATGCGGCGTTCGACGATCTTCGTCAGCGGACGCGACAGAGGCGCGCGCGTCCGGAGCCGTGAAAGATCGCGAGCTCCGACAAGACTGGATACGACGTTTTCCAACAGGGCGAGATTGTCGTTTTTGCGGATCACGAGGTTTTGACGAAATTCGTCCGGGACCTGCGCGACGCAAGCGTCATTGAACAGGAAGTCGCAGTCGCCGAAGAGATAGACCAGCCCTGGCTCCGTCGAACGCTTCAGGCTCTCCTCGGACGCGCCGCCGCCGGGCGGACCGGATGGGTAGGCCGACGGGAACATTCCCTCGATGCGCCAGCCCATCGTGAGCTTCTCAAGTCCGGACTTGTCGTTCGAAGAGAAGGATGCAAGCATCTTTTCCGGAATGTCCGAAATCGAGGCCTCCCGCGCCATGTCCGTCGTAAAAAGAACCGGTTCGTATTCCAGGCCGGGAACCGGCCGAACCAGGCGGAAGAATCCCGCATATTCCAAGCGCAGCGCGCTCAGGCGAGCAGTCGCGGAATCCGTTTTCGAGAGACCCTTGTCCGTCACGGCAAGCGCGGTCGGCACTGTGACGAGCGCCCCGTTCGCGCCGATGCGGTCCGACTTGAATTCCAAATCGGCCGCGACGGACTCCTGCGGCGCCTCGAATCCCCACGAAGAAACAAGCGGCTCGAACTCCGAAGCGGACAAGTTCGCAAGACCATAGTTTTTCGTCTTGACAGCCATCAGAAGCGCATAAGCGGACTGCGGATCCGTGAAGACGGCGAGACGTCCGCCGCGCAGAAGCCATTGGTCGATCGCATAGCGTGCGCGCTGAGAAAAGCCGCTCGGATGAAGAACGATCAACGCCGCAAGATCGGAAGGAATCTCGCGCACGTCCGGAGAAAGCTCGACGAGCTGCCAGTCGCGGGCGAGTTCGGCAAATGCAAGCCAGCGAGGAGCCCCGGAATCGCCTTTCTGCGGCTCGGAGGGACGCCCCATCACGGGAAACGAGCTCAGAACGCCGACCTTCGCCTTCTTCAGCTCCGTCGCAGCACGGATTCGACGGCAAAGTTCGTATTCGAACAGATTTTCCGTCCGCGTCGAGAGATACGGAATCGCGGCGTTGCGCGGGCCGCAGGATATGGCAAGTCCAAGGTAATGCCGTTCGCCGTCCGGCGTTTTTTTCGCCTCGATTCCATCCAGCGCGGCGGCGTCCTCCTCCGGAGAATCCGTGCCGAGCGATATGATTTCCAGCTTCGCCTTCCCGTTCGACGCCCGAACGAACTCCGAAAGAGTCCACTTCACTCGCTCGGAGTAGGCCAGGAGCTCCTTAGGCATGTTTTCGCCCGGCGGCGAAACATAAAGTCGCAGCTCGACCGGACAAGGCAGCGCCGCAGCGATCTCTCGCGTATCGGGCAGCAGGGAGTAAACGCGGTCGGCCGTGCAATCCAGTCGGATTCGGAAGGCGGAGAACGTCGCGGAAAGACAGTAGAACGCATATCCGGCCAACAGGAAGGAAAGCGCCAGGCCGCCGAACTGCCTCCATGCATAGCGATCCTTCCATGCGCCCGCCAAAAAGACGCCGCCGCCGCCGGAAGCGATGTAGCGCAGAGCCGTCCGTGCGAAATACAGGAAGAGAGCCGTCAGAAGCAGGCAGTACGCAAGTTCCGACGTATCGAAAAGACCGCGCTGAAACGCCTGATAATGCGGCATGATCGTCATGGCGGCGATCGCACGGCAGAGCCATTCCGGAAGCCAACGATACAGCTGTGCGGCTACCGCATCCATTCCCGTGAACAGCAAAAGGGCGCAAATCAGAAATGCCAACAGAAAGCTCGCCATTTGGCTGCGCGTCAGCGCCGAGCAGAAGCAGGAAGCGGCAAGAAACGCGCTTCCCACCATGAACGCGCCGAAATAGCCGCAAAGAATCGAACCGACATCCGGCTCGCCGAGCCAGAAGTACGTAACCGGAACCGGCGCCGTCAAAAGGAGCGCGATCAGAAGGAACAGCATTCCGGCAAGATATTTTCCGACGACAAGCTCCCAAAGCGTCGCGGGGAAGGAAAGCGTCAGCTCGAAGGCGCCCGTTCTGCGCTCCTCAGACCAAAACGGCATGCCGAGAGCGGGAACAAGAAACATGAACAGCGAGGGAAGAAGATTGAAGAAAGGACCGAGATCCGCCTGCCCCGTGCCAAGCGCATCCATCAAAACAAACGTGCAAATGCCGTTTGCCGCCAAAAAGATGACAAGAAACACCCACGATGCCGGAGAGGCAAGGCTCGCGGCGAATTCACGGCGCATGACCGTTAGAATGCGGCGCAGGGAATCGATCATGCCTTGCCCTCCCCTTTCGGCTCGGTCAACCGTGCGAAAAGGCCGCCGATGTTCGTGCCGTCGGCTTCCGCGGCGCGCTGAAACGCTTCCGCGGTGTCATCGAAAAGCGTCCGTCCGCGGCAAAGCAGAAAGACGCGGGAGCAGACAGCCTCGACTTCTTCCAAAATATGAGTGGAAATGATGATCGCGGTTCGCTTGCGCAGAGAAAGGATCAATTCTCGAATCTGATGCTTCTGATTCGGATCCAGTCCGTCCGTCGGCTCGTCCATGATCAAGGCCTTCGGCTCGTGCAGAATGCTTTGCGCCAGGCAGACGCGTCGGCGAAACCCTTTGGACAACGATTCGATTTCATCGTCCAACACGCTCCGCAGGTCGCAAAGATCTGCGACGCGCGCGATGCGCTCGCGGCGTTCCGCGCCACGGAAGCCGCGAAGAGACGCAGTGAACTTCAGAAACGAGCGAGGCGTCATCGTCGGATAAAGAGGCGCGTTTTCCGGAAGAAAACCGATGCGCGTCTTTGCCTCTCTCGGATGCGCCGCTATGTCCACTCCATCGATTCGAATCGTTCCCGCATAGGGCGGCATCACGCCGCTGAGCATGCGCATCGTAGTAGTCTTGCCCGCGCCGTTCGGACCAATGAAGCCGAGCACGTCTCCCACGTTCACATGCAAAGAGAGATCGTCTACGACAAGTCGCGTTCCATAGCGTTTAGACAGACGGCGCGCATCAATCATCGGGATCTCACCTCGTGTCTTTGGCCAGCTCGTTATTTCGGAAAAGCCAGTACGCCCAGCAGGTCCAGCCGGTCATATGCAACAACGCATAGACGCCCGCCCAGAACAGATAGGCGCCTGGAATGCGCGCATGGTTCGAAAGCGCGTCCGCCATCCAGAAGTTCTGCCAGTTCGGAATCAGCGTCGATGCGAAAAGCGAGAAGGAGCTGTCCGGTCCGGAAAGTCGTACGGCGAAATGGCGCGCAACAAGTCCGACCGCCAGAATCAGCATGCAGATCAGGAGATTCCCGACCACGTCCAACCGCATCGCCAAAGCCGCGCTGATCGTTCCCATGATCCACACGGCGAACAAAAGCAGCAGCAGCGCAGGCAGGAGCTCTCCGGCGGCAAGAAAGTCGCGTGGATTGCTCGTCCCGGAACGGAACATCCCCGCCACGCGCATAGCATGCGCGACGACGGCCAGAATCAGAAGAAGAACCGCCGTCGCGACAGCGGCGTTCGAACAGAACGAGCGGTGCAGAAAATAGTTGCATCCCGCCCCGTAAAGCGCGGCGATGCAGAGGACGGCATAAAAGACGATCGTCAGCCCGTCATTCAGATGGAACTGATCCTGCGCGATCAGGCATGCGATCCACGCAGAGGACGCCGTCGCAAGCACGAACACTCCAAGCGCCAGCAGCATGCCCAGGACTTTCGCAAGAACGAAGGAAAGCCGGGAAACCGGCTTCGACATCAGCAGAAGAACTGTTCCGTTCCGCATTTCGCGGCTGATCGTGTGCGAGGCGCAGATCACAGCCGCGAACAGTCCGAACAGAAGCGTTGCAGCCATCGCGCTGTCGGAAGTCATCTTCAGCTGCTGGCGAAAGACGAAAAGCGCGAAATAAGGGAAGATCCCATTCATCGCGGTCGCCGTCAGAAGCATCAGATAGCATACCGGCTCACGAAGGCACTCGCGGCATGTGTTCCAAGCGAGACGGACGATCGTCCGCATGTCAATACCCGATTCCGGTGTTGCGAACTTCCGGTTTCGACATCTTCCCCTTTGCATATTCCTGATGCAAATTGTAGAGCGTGTCCCGCATCTCCAGCAGGTTGTCCAGACGAATCGCATTGATCTTCCAGTCCGGATCGCTGAATTCGATCAGACCGCAGGTCTCCGGAACCGCGCGGCGGTACAGTGCGGAAACGTAGGAGCCGTCTCCGAGTACGACGACGTTCCGCGGACGCAGGAACGCGAGGAATGCGGAAAGATCCTTCGCTTTGATCGGACAGATGCCTTCGTCCAAACGCGGCACAAAATAAAGAATCGTATTTTCGTCCGGAACCGCTTCATTCGCAGGAAGAAGAATGTACGGCGTTCCCGTCTCGACGCGCGCACGCTCCGCGAACATGCGTGGAACGTGGTAGTTGGAAACAAGAAGCACGTAGCGAATGGGACGGTTCAGACGATAGACCGGCTTGCGGTCGCGTGAAGTCTCCGCGGCTTCTTCCGCCTGTTCGGGACCGCGGGCGTCAGGATAGCGCGACGTAATGTCCTCCTCCTGAGCGAACTTTTCATCCACCTTCATATCCGGCGGGAAGGCCTCCTGATGTTCCTTGACGGCCTTCGCCTTTGCGGCCTGATTCAATTTCGAAGCAGGAGCGACGGCAGGCTCCGGAATGACGGAAGGCCCATCGGATTCGACCTTCGCATCCTTCGGCTCGGCGGGCGCTTCCGCCTTTTTCTCAGCCGGAGCCGCGGGCAAAGCCGCCACGGCCTCAGGCGAGGAAGTCTGCGCCTCGGCCGGCGCCGATTCTCCGACAGGCTGGGCGACTTCTTTCGGCTCGGCGGGCGCTTCCGCCTTTTTCTCAGCCGGAGCCGCGGGCAAAGCCGCCACGGCCTCAGGCGAGGAAGTCTGCGCCTCAGCCGGCGCCTGCGCCGCATCTTGCGCGGAAAGCGTGACGGCGAATGCGAATGCGAATGCGAATGCCGCGGAATGCTGGAACTTCATGTTCGTTCTCCTTGCCCTTTGCTGAATCATAAGATAAAAAAAGAATTTTCATTCGATTGGATTTGCTAAAAAGCGAAATGCTCTATATATTTTATACAAGAAACGGAAAATTGCAAATTGAAAGCGCGCTTATGTCCTCAAAATTTTTCAAAACTTTCAACGCCTCCCCTTCCGCCGCCCTCTTCGTCAGCGGAACAGGCACCAACGCGGAACGTCTTTTGCGCGAGCGCGCGAACGGACTCGGAGCCGACTGGACGCCCGTCGCGATCGTCTCCGACCGTACGACCAGTCGCGCGAAAGAGCTCTCCGAAACCTTCGGCGTCCCCCTTCTGGAACATGACATCTTTGCGTTTTACCGGGCGCATGGATTGGATACGATCTCGCTCGCGACGGACGAGGGCATGCAAACGCGCGAGGCCTGGACGGCGGAGTTGGAGCGGCGGCTCGCGCCCTTCCATCCCGACTTCGGCATTCTAGCCGGATTCGTGCCGCTGACCAATATCACGGCCGCCCTGCCTTGCCTGAACGTTCACCCGGGCGACCTGACATGCGAGGAAAACGGCGTGCGCGTCCTTGCCGGCCTGCATCGCCTTCCGGTGGAAAATGCGCTTTTGCGCGGGCACGAAACGCTTCGGAGCAGCGTGATTCTCGCTCAACCCTTCACCGGCGGCGCGTCCGACATGGATTCCGGGCCCGTGCTCGGCGTCTCCGCCCCGGTTTCGGTCGATCTTCTCGGATTCTCCCTCGCCGACCTTCAGGCGGCCAAGCGTGCCAGATCCGGAAAAAAATTCGCTGAATACAAGAATGATCCTCTTGTGCGGGTCGCGGAAGCCAATCTCCAGAAGCTCAAGGAAAACGGAGACTGGATCGTCTTTCCGCGCGTAGTCGCAGACTTCGCCGCAAACCGCTTTTCCATGAACGATGACGGGGACCTGCTCTATTGCGGGCGTCCAGTCAAGACCGTCGAATACTCTGCAGACGCCCTGCCAAGACCGATTCCTCTTTCGTAACGCCTATGTCGAAGCCTGTCGCCGCGCTCCTTATTCCGATCTTGTCGGCGCTCGCGCTGACCGCCTGCGTCAATCGGCTGGCGTTTCTTCCGCCAAGCGGAAACGGCTTCGTGGAGGGCATGAAAACGATTCCGGTTGGAGAAGAAAGCATCGCAATCGTCTATTTGCCGCCGCCTGACGACAAGGCGCCGGTCATTTTGTTCAGTCACGGCTCCGGACAAGATCTTTCCAGCACGATCAGCAAGCTCCGCGTCTATTCCTATTCCGGCAACGAGCTCCTCGGCTATCGTTATCCTGCCTATGGCGCGCTCGGCTACGACTATGAAGGATACGGCTCATCTACGGGAACCCCGAGCGAAGAAGCGGCATATCGCGATGCGGAAGCCGCCTTCCGTTATTTGGTGGAAGACTGCGGAATCGCGCCGGATCGCATCGTTTCCATCGGATTCTCTCTCGGGTCCGCTCCGGCCTGCTACATCGCCGCTCGTCATCCGGTCAAGGCGCTCGTCCTTTGCGCTCCGATGGCGTCCGGCCGACAGTCCTTGCATCCGCTGCTTTCATGGCCGCTTTTTTTCTTTCCGGATTTCTTCCCGAATCTGAAGATGATCGCCTCGGTTCGCGCTCCCGTTCTGATCCTGCATGGAGAAAAGGATGACGTCTTCCCGATTTCCCGCGGTCGCGCCCTCTACGAAGCGGCGAATGAACCGAAATTCTTCATTCCCGTCAAGGGCGGCAGCCACATCGAACTCATTTCGGACTACGGCGAGCAAAAATACCGGGATCTGCTTCACAGCTTTCTTTCCAGCGACTGGGACCGCGTCCGCGAGTTCGTCCGAGAAGCCGAGTCGATCGCCGAGGCGGCGCGATGAACTGCTATGAAATGCTCGGCGTCGCGCCGGATTGCGACTTTCCAGCCATCAAGAAGGCCTACTACCGCCGCGCGAAGGAATGCCATCCCGATCATTTCCCTGATCAGCCGGAAAAGGCGGAGGAGTTCAAAGCGCTCGTCGAGGCCTTCAACATCCTCTCCGATCCGATGCGCAGAGAAATTCACGACGCGGCGCTCTTCCCGAATGAACTCGCGCGGCGCTCCTGCATTCGTCGCGGGCGCGTCATGGATGCGGAATACGACGACATTCTCGAAGAGTTGGTCGTCGGGAACCGCATGCCCCGTCGGACGACGCTCATGACGCTGTTTCTCGATCTGCAAAAGACGGACGTCTTCATTGCATGGCGCGAGGCGCAGGACGCATGGATGCGCGGACATTGCAAACAGGCGCTTGAACTGCTCGAGCCACTGATCCGGCGCGCTCCGAGCAACATTCTCTTCCGGGTCTGCGCCGCCCGATGCCATACGAGGCTCGGCGAGCATGCCGCCGCGGCGCGATGCTATCGAGCTGCTCTCTCCATCGGACGCAGAAGAGATCCGCCGCAAAGGCTGGACGTCGTTCGCGCGGAGTTGGAGCGACTGCTGAAGCGCAAGAATCCTGTGCTTCATCGAATCCGCCGATTCTTCCTTCCTGAAGAGAGCGCGCCGGAGCTCCCCGCCGACGAACAACTCGTCCGCGAGACCGAACGGGCGATGGAGAAAGCCCTCTCCCGTCAAAGCGAGGTCAAGCGAATCGAACGGCTTTGAGGACTCGTTTCTCCGAAGAAACGAGCGCGCCGCCATTGAAAAAAACGTGCCGCATGATATAATATCAGCAAGTCTTATCGAGCATTTTCAACTCAACAGGAGATTCTGACATGCCTGCCGGCTCTCCCCGCTCCAGCGGATTTCCGATCTTTCCTTTCTCCCTGCTGATCCTTTGGTTCGGCTTCACCGTATGGTTTGGCATCGCCCCCTTCTACCGTGAGCTTTGGGTTTTGGAAAGCCTTCCTTCATGGGCTCTCGTCGCGCTGACGCTCTTCCTTTACTTCCGCAACATCCGCTTCAGCGACATCTCCTACTTTTTCATCTTCTTCGTCTGCTTCATCGTCACGCTCGGCGCCCACTATTCCTATGCGGAAGTCCCCTTCGCGTGGTTCAACGATACGCTCGACAGCTGGGCGTTCTGGTCCTCCGACCTGCGCGTCTTCATCTACCGCGGGCGCAATGGATTCGACCGCGTCGGACACTTCTTCGCCGGACTTCTGGCATTCCCGCTGCTCGAATGGATCGAAATGAAAAAGGTCTCATCCTCCCGCTTCTTCGTTGGACTGATGACGCTGATGTTCTTTTTCGGTCTCGCAGCCATCTATGAAATCTTCGAATGGTTCTACGCCGCCATGCTCAGCTCGTCCGACTCCGCGGCGACCGCCTTCCTGGGCGAGCAGGGCGACCAGTGGGACGCGCAGAAGGACATGGCTCTCGATGGACTCGGCGCCCTCCTCGCCATGATCGCTTATGGATTCGTATCCTTCTTCCGCGGACCGTGGAATGGACGCTCCTGAATCGCTGCGCAACAGAACGTCGAGCTGAAAAAGGCTTTGTCCGGCGTTTTCCGGAAATCATGCGACTCCCTGCGGACCGAGACGATTCCCAAATCGCGACCGTTCTTCTCCGTATTCGGAGCTCCGTCTTGCTTCTTCCGCTGAAAATTCAAAGCTGAAGTTCGCCGAATGGCAGGCTTCCTTCATGAAAAAGCGCGGCATTTCATCGGAACCCGTCTTCCGTGCGCATTTTTCCATGAAATCAAAGCCTGGATGCGTCCTGCCGAAAAATCCGAACCCTGAGAAAGTCAGCGCGCTCGCTTTTTACGGAGTCCGGCGACAAGACAGAAAAGCGTCAGAACCGGAAACACGATCGCCGCAATCAACCCGATCTTCAGATTATCGCAAAACAGACCTGACACCGTTCCGACAAGCGTCGGACCGGATGCGCAGCCGACGTCTCCCGCAAGAGCCAGCAAAGCGAACATCGCCGTGCCGCCCGTCGGAAGTCCTTTCGCGGCAAGGCTGAATGCGCCAGGCCAAAGAACGCCGACGGAAAAGCCGCAAAGCCCGCATCCTAAAAGCGAAAGGATCGCCCACGGAGAGCATGCGGCAAGCAGATAGCATCCTACGCAAAGGATGGAACTCCCGATCATGCATTTGCGCAGGTCGAAGCGACCTCCGAACGAAGCATAGAGCATGCGGGACAGCCCCATCATGACCGCGAAGAAGCATGGTCCGGCCAAATCCCCGACCGCTTTCGGCGCATGCAGTCCGTCTTCGGCGAACGCGCTCGCCCACTGGCTCATGCCCTGCTCCGACGCGCCTGCGCAGATCATCAGAATCACGAACAGCCAGAACATGCCGTTCCGGAAAAGAGCGCGCATGCTCATGCCTTTGCCCGGCTCCACGACGTGCGCAAGCGGAACGCGCGCGAAATAGAAGGCGTTGCAAAGCGGAAGCGCGGCCCAAAGGATGGCAAGAACGCGCCAATGATCCAGGCCGAATGCAAAGAAAAACGCCGTGCTGACCAAGACGACGAACACGTGTCCCCAGCAGTAGAAGGAGTGCAGCAGACTCATTACCGCCTCCTTCCGACGCGTCGGACACGCTTCGACGATCGGGCTCACTAGAACCTCGATCAGACCTCCGCCGATTGCGTACAGCGCAATGGCCGTTAGAAGTCCCGCGTAGGAATC
>CAZAAM010000035.1:4503-14106 GCA_964483055.1 uncultured Victivallales bacterium | reverse complement strand
GAAAGGAGTTCCGCGTCGCACCCGTAGATGTAGAGCTTGTCGGCGAGCGCACGATTCTTGTCCTTGCGGTTGCCGAAGACGATCATGCGTTCAGGCTTTTCCGTGCGGATCAGATGCAGAAGGAAGGCGAGCTTCTGTTCGTCGAGGACGGCGTAGAAGCGTTGTTCGATGAGATCCGTAACGATATGCTCCTGCTTGTTTTCGACGAAGGCGGGGTCGACCATCCAGCTTTCGACGAGGCTCAGGACACGAGTTTCGAGAGTGGCGCTGAAAAGCATGGTCTGGCGTTCGCCGGGACGCGGCAGATTCCAGACGATGCGTCTGACGTCGGGAATGAATCCCATGTCGAGCATGCGGTCGGCCTCGTCGATGACGAGAATTTCCGCGCGGGAGAGATCAAGATCGCGGCTGCGCGTATAGTCGATGATGCGTCCGGGAGTTCCGATGAGAATGTCGATGACGGCGTCCAGTTCGCGACGCTGTTTTTCGTGATCCATGCCGCCGAAGACGACGATCGATTTCAAATTCGTGTATCGGAGCAGACCGAGAGCGTCATTATGAATCTGAATGGCGAGTTCGCGCGTCGGCGCGAGCACGAGAACGCGCGGAGTTCCGTTCTTGCGTTCCGGAAGCGGATTGCGTTGAAGGCGGGAGATGCAGGAGCAAAGGAATGCAGCGGTCTTGCCGGTTCCGGTCTGAGCTTTGGCGGCGAGATCGCGCCCGGCAAGAGCGTAGGGAAGGCACTTCGCCTGAATCGGGGTGCAGTACTGAAAGCCAAGCGTCTGACAGGCGCCTAGAATTTCGTTTGTGACTTCCAGGTCGCAGAAGCGAATCTTGCCGGGTTCCGGCGGGGGCGGATTCAGCGGAGGAATTGGCGGCGGTGGCGCATCCGGAGCTTTCGAAAGGGCTTCCGTCTTCGGAGCCGCTTCCGCGTGCGTTCCGTTCCCTGCGGCGCGTCTGCGCTTTTCGGAACGGCTTCGCTTGGATGAGTTTCTCGGTTGTTTGCCGGCATCGACGTCGACCGTGCGCTTCGGCGCAGGAGTCCGGACGTCTGCCTTGCGGACGTAAGTGTTTGGATCACGGCGGTTTGCGGGACGCTTCTTGTCCCGTTTGCGGACTGGCTTTTCATTCTCCTTTTCGGCGGAATTCGGAATGATCGCATCTTTCAGGCCGCGGAGAATGCTTTTGATTTTCTTGAACACGCGCAGACTCGTTGTTGGATGTTTTTCAGTCAAGAGAATGTTGAATCGATTAATTTACTCCGTCGGAACGTTCTTTTCAACCCCGGAGAGGAGTTTTTTCAATGCGCATGCGGCCAAAGAGCATGCGAATGCGGCCGGAACCCAGGAAATCGTGCCAATGATGTCTCTGGAGAGTCCGCCCGGACGCGGCTGCTCCAAGGAAAAGACGGCATCGATGCCCGTCGTGATCCCGTGCCGGCGCAATCCTTTGCGAACGGCGCGCGCGAGCGGACAGCCTGACGTCCGGGAAATGTCGTCGATGCGTATCTTCGTCGGATCCAGGCGTGCGCCGGACCCCATGGAGCTCGCGACCGGGATTCCTCGTTTGACGCATGCAGCGAGGAGCGCGACCTTCGAAGCGACGGAGTCGATAGCGTCTACGACGCAGTCGAAGCCTTCGATGAGATTCGGCATGTCGTCCGGCGCAAGGAAGCGATTCACTGCGGTCAAATCCAAATCGGGATCGATGGAGCGCAATCGGTTCGCCATGACGACCGTTTTCGGCATGCCTGCCGTTTCCGCAAGCGCGGCGATCTGGCGATTCCGGTTCGAGGCCTCCACGACGTCCCCGTCCGCGACGACGATGCGGCGAGTCCCTGCGCGAACAAGCAGTTCGGCCGTCAGTCCGCCGACGCCGCCCAAACCGACGACGAGGATCCGACGAGAGCGAATTCGGCGCATTGCATCCTCGCCGATCAGAAAGACTTCTCGTTCGAGCCAGGAAGGAATTTCAGCATTCGACATGAAACAGCCTCCGAAAATTGTCTTCGATGAGATTTCGAAAATTTTCCGCGTCCAAGCCGCGCATTTGCGCGGCGAGCGCAAAAACTTGTTCCAGCGATTCCGGAGCTTCGTCCGATTCGATCAGGATGCGGTCGGCGGGGATGCGGGAAAACCACGGTTCGACGTTTCCGGCATCGCGGAGCAGACCCGCGCCGAAGGAAAGGATAAGTCCCTCGTCCAAAAGCTCGAACGCCGCCCGTTCGCTTCCGCGAAAGCCGTGGAAAATCCACGGCTGCTTCGGCTCCAGTTTTCTATGCATGCGGAGCAGTTCCGAACGACATCGCACGCAATGCAGAAGCAAAGGCTTGGCGAGTTCCTCCGCCCGTTCGACATGCGCAAGAAGAACCTCCGTTTGACGGGGCAGGGGCGGGGACGCAAGGCGATCCAGACCGCATTCGCCGATCGCCCGGCAGCGCGAGTCTTGAAACAGCGGCTCGAAGTCCGCAAGGCGAAGCTCTGACGCGTCCTTCGGGTGGATTCCTGCGGAAAAGAGTCCGTTCGGCTTTGCGTTTGGCGTTCCGATGTTCCAAAGACGCAGAACGCCTTGCGGTCCGCCGTCGCGATGCGCATGTGCGTCCGTCAACATGATTTCGTCCCTCCGCGCTTTTTGAAGACGGCGACGAATGAACCGTCGCAGTCCGCGTCATACGAATTCGTCCGCAGCATGCCGTTCGTTTCGCCGCCTCGGACGGGATCGGGAAACGGATGCAGCGAAAAATCTTCTCTTCTTGCAAGAAAACGACGAACGATGTCTTCGTTCTCGTCCTGAAAGACCGAACACGTGCCATAGACAAGGAACCCGTTCGGAGCGACTGCGTCCGCTGCCTGATCGAGAATCTTCTCTTGCGTTCGGACGAGACCCGCAAGCTCCTCCTCAGAGAGAATCCAACGCATTTCAGGGTTTCTGCGCCAGCGCCCAGACGCGCTGCATGGAACGTCCGCTAGCACGCCCTCGAAACGTCGGCGAGCTGCGCGGGAGACGTCGGCGAACTGAATGTTTCGCAAAGGAATGCGTCGCGCGCGCCGAACGATCTCTTTCAGGATATGCGCGCGCGCATCGGAAGCGACGACGCGCCCGGCGCCGCGCGAGGCCAGCTGAAGGGTCTTGCCTCCGGCTCCTGCGCAACAGTCCCACCAGACGGAGCCCGGACGCACGGGAGCCGCCTCTCCAATGCATTGCGAGGAAAAGTCCTGCACCTCGAAATCGCCATTGCGGAAAGGAGGAAAGTCGATCAGATTCACGTTGCGGTTCGCCAGTCGGATTGCCGTTGGAAGACGCTTGTGACGTTCCGCAAGAAAACCCGCTTCGCGCAGACGCTCCGTCAGATCGTCGCCCGATCTCCGATTGCTTCGAAGCCAGACGGCAGGGCGCGTCCGCAAGGAATGAAGCCATGCGCCGCGGACGTGTTCCGGAACGCGAGAGATCGTCCAGTCGGGAACAAGATCGGAATCGGTGAGAGAGTCCTTGCATTCAGAAAGCTTTGCAAGACGCTGTTCGGGCAGGGAAACCGCAAGAAGCTCGTTCGCGTCCGTTCCAGGAAACGCACGTTCGAGAAGGGCGCTCAGAAGCGAGGTGTTCGCTCCTTCCGCAGTCAAAGCAAGCGCAAGATCGCGTTCCGAAGGAGCTTCGGCAACTGGAATCAGCTTGCGGATCCAGCCGCGCCAGCGAAAGAAGGCGAAGACCGCGGCCATGATGCAACGGCGGTCGCGTGAGCCGAACTGCTTGTGGGAGCGGAAAAAGCGGGAGAGAAATCGATCGGCCGGCTCGCCATTGCGCCACAGGGCCGTTTCCGCATCAGCGGTCAGTCGGATGCAGGTCTCCAAAAGAGATTGCAGCTTTCGTCCGGAAAGTCCGGCTGGCGCGGCATTGGACGCGTCCATGCGTCAACCCTTTTTGCGGAGCAGAACGCTGGCGAACGCTTCGATGGCGCGTCCTTCCCCGGCAGGTCCCATCTTTTCCGCAGTCTTGGCCTTGACGGAGATGCGGTCGACGCCGATGGAGAGCAGTTCGGCAAGACGGCCGCGCATGGAAGGAATGCAGGACGCGAGCTTTGGCGCCTGCGCAACGATCGTCAGATCCGCATTGACGATGCGCCAGTCCGAAAGTTCCGGAAGACGAAGGACGGCTTGAAGGAGACAGGCGCTGTCGGCATCCTTGAATGCTGGATCCGTATCTGGAAAATGTTGTCCGATGTCGCCTGCCGCAACGGCTCCGAGCAGAGCGTCGATCAGCGCATGAATCGGCGCGTCGGCGTCGCTGTGTCCGAGCAAGCCTTTTTCGTAAGGAACGCGGATGCCGCAGAGAACGAGCGGACGATCCGGGACGAGCGCATGCACGTCCCATCCGAATCCTGTGCGGAAGTCGTCCATCAGAGCTGATTCGCCGAAGAACGGATCGGCTGATCCGGACGGGGCGCATCGACCTTGTTCGCTTCTTCTGCAAGAATCATGCAGTTGGAAAGAACCCAGGATGCGAAGTCCCTCTGCACCGCATCGCGCTTCAGGCTTAGAAGGATGGAGCGCATGCCTTCCTTGGCGGCGTCGATCCGCTCCTTCGTTGCAGGCGCGCGGCTTTCCAGGAAGAGCAGTTTTTCACCCTGAAGAGTCGGGAAGGATTGCGTCAGGGTTTCAGGCTTCGAGTTCATCATCGCAGCGATCGCGGGGTCATAGGCGAACATGAGGATTTCGCGCGTGGCGGTCGCAGGCTTTTCAATTTTTCCGTGCGCGTCGGCGACGAGCTTTTCGATCTCGGCGGAAGGATTCTTGGATTCTTCGAACTTAAGGCGCAGGTCCTTGAGGGTTTCTTCCATAGCATTGCGCGCTTTTTGAGCGAGAAGATCCTTTTTGACCTGTTCCTTGACGGAGTCGAACGACGCCGGCTGCGGATTTTCACGCGCGGTCAGGAGAAAGACGGCGGAGTCGGACTCCCGCGGAATGACAGAGGAGAAGGAGCCGACCGTCTTCATGGAATTGATGCGGTCGATTGCGGCCGCATCGAGTTCGGCTGCAGGCTGGGTCTTTTCCGTCACGTTCTGCACGGCGACGACTTTGAGCCCGACTTGTTTTGCGGCGTCGATGAAGATCTTTCCGGGATCCTTGGCGAATTCCGCCGCGTCGGAGGAGCGGGCGTCCCGCAGAATCTTGTAGAATTCGCGCATTTTCGCAGTGGCCTGCGTTTTGTCCACGGAAGTCTCCAGCGCCTTTCGGATGGAGGCGGAGACTTCCTTGTATTCCTTGTATTTTCCGTCCGGCGTCTTATAGGAATCCTTATTGAGTTCATAAAAGTCGGAAACCTGCTTTTCCGTGACCGGCTTGATCGTGATTGCATAGGGCGCGACAGCAAGAAGCCCGGAGTTCTTTGCGTCCGTGAGATATTTCCCTTCGTTGGACTTGAAGAAGGCTTCCGTTTCCTGATCCGTTGCGGAGACGGTCGGAAGGAAATCATCGGGCGAGAAGGTGACGAGGCGGTAGGTGAAGGTCTCCAGCATGCCGGCGGTCTGGGTTTCCAGTTCGGAATCTGTGAGAAAGACTCCCTCGGCGGCGTCGCTCATCATCTTGCGGACGCGGAAGAAGTTCGCCAGAGCCGTTTCGAATTCCTGGATGCCGATGTTGCGCGAATCAAGAACGGTCTTGCGGAAAGCTTCGTACATTTCCTTGGAATACTTTCCATCGGGCGTCTGGAAGGTCGGAATGGCGCAGATCGCTTCGACGAGCTCCTGATTGGAAAGAGTCGCCCCGAATTTGTCGGCCGCTTTGAGCAGGGCGGCGAACTGGAACGCGGCATTGTCGGAAACATCCGACGCAGTTCCTGCCGTGGCCATTTGAACGAGAGTCAGTTCGCGCTTGGCCTGATAGAAGTCGCCGTAAGTGATCGTTTCATCCATGAAGGAGCCGTACTTCGCTTTTTGGCTCGGCCCGCCGTTGAAGAAGAGATCGCCGCTGACGCCGGGGGAAAAGTAGTAGACGAAGCAGATAATGATGATGAACGTGAAGATTCCGAAGAATATCTTCCCGTGTCGGACAAGGACGGTATTCATTTTTTGCAGCAGCATGTCGCAGGCTCTCCCGGTGACGTTTGATGAAGATTGCAAACTCAAAATCCTTAATATAACGCCCTTTTCCCAATAATCAACCGTCAAATCAAGGAAAGGGAGTCGATAAAATCCGTTTTGTTTGCCGCGCGCAGTCGCGCGAATCTTTTTTCATGTTTTCCTGAGAGTAAGCTTGAAAAACAAGGATAATACGATATATTACCATGGCAAAGGCAACTTAAAGCCCCTGCCGCCCCTTCGCAGAATGCAGCAGCGGCCCGGCAAACGATCGGAGCAGCTTATGAGCAATCAGTTCATCGACGCCTTTATGGCCAACTTCAAGTACGAAGGGATCACCTTCGACGACATTTCCCTCCTTACGCAGTATGCGGATTTTCTTCCGGACGAAAGCGATGTGAGAACGCGCTTCACGCGGAACATCAAGCTGAACATTCCGTTCGTCAGCGCCGCCATGGACACCGTGACGGAATCCGACATGGCGATCGCCATGGCCAAGCTGGGCGGCATCGGCGTGATTCACAAGAACCTCGACGTGGAGCAGCAGGCGGAGGAAGTGCGTCGCGTGAAGCTCTATCTGAACGGCTTCATCAAACAGCCGATCGCCTACCGCGATACGCAGACCTTACAGGAAATGCTCCAGCACAAGAAAAGGCATTCCTTCAAATTCAACGGCTTCCCGATCGTCGACTCCGAAGGCAGACTCGTCGGCATCATTACGGCGCGCGACATCAAGTTCCTGACCAGCTACGACATGCCCATTCGCGACGTCATGACCAAGAATCCCATCGTCGCGCACGGCGATGTCTCGCTGAAGGAGGCGTTCGACCTCATGCTTCAGTATAAGGTCGGTAAGCTGCCGACCGTCGACAATGACGGCCGTTTGACCGGACTCTACAGCTTCTCCGACGTTCGGACTCTGATCGAAAACATCGAGCCCGCGTACAACCGCGATGCCGAACATCGTCTCCGTTGCGCCGCGGCGATCGGACCGTACAATTACGACCGCATCGAAGCTCTGGCGAAGGCCGGCGTCGACGCGCTTGTCCTCGATACTGCGCACGGTCACTCCAAAGGCGTGGTCGAAACCGTGAAGTATCTTAAGGACAAATATCCTTCCATCGACGTGGTCGCTGGGAACGTTGCAACCTATGAGGGCGCCAAGGCTCTTCTGGATGCCGGAGTCGACGCCATCAAGATCGGCATCGGACCGGGCTCCATTTGTACGACGCGCGTCGTCGCGGGCGTCGGCACGCCGCAGGTCACCGCCATCTACGAAGCATACAAGGCGATCGGCGAAGAGGTTCCCCTGATTGCGGACGGAGGCATCAAGCAGTCCGGCGACGTTGCGAAGGCCATCGCCGTCGGCGCGTCCTGCGTCATGATGGGCTCCGTGCTTGCCGGGACGCAAGAAGGTCCTGGAGAAAAGACCTTCCGCAACGGACGACGCTACGTGATCTATCGCGGCATGGGCAGCCTTCAGGCCATGCAGAAGAACAAGGGAAGCCGCGAGCGCTATGGACAGCGCGACACCAACGACGTGAAGGAGCTTGTTCCGCAGGGCGTCGAAGGAATGGTTCCCTATCGCGGAACGCTTCGGGAAGTGATCACGCAGTTCGTCGGCGGCTTGCATTATTCGCTCGGCTATTGCGGCACGCGCACGCTTCTGGAGCTCCGTCAGCGCGCGAAAATCGTCCGTGTCAGCGGCTCCGCTCTCAAGGAAGCGCATCCGCACGACATCATCATGACGCAGGACGCGCCGAACTACATGCAGGAAAACTGATGCTTCGAGGCAGGGGAAGACGATGAAATTCATCATTGCGTTCATCGGCTTTTTCACGACCTTGGCTTTGATCATATCCGGCGGAGGAGCGTTCCTCTATCGCCTTGCGCTTGCGTCGCCTGTAATTCTCGAAGCGGGATCGCAGGCGCATCTCGTGAAAGCGGCGATGTATGCAGCGATCGGCGTGGGGCTTCCGCTTGCCATGGCGACGGCCGTCGTATCAGTTCTTCTGACATTCTTTTCCTTCGTCTTCAAAAGCTGGTTTCTCGCCGTTTACAACGCCGCCTTGTGCGCAGGAGCCGCATGGTGCTGGAATTTCTTTCTGACCGCACCTTATCCGCCTGCGTAAATTTCTTTCGCATGCGAGGGCGCGCGTCATGAAAATCGTCGTAGATTCCAGAATTCCGTTTCTAGATGGCGTATTCGAGCCTTACGCCGATACGTTGCGACTCGATGCCGCCGACATCTCGGCGGACGCCGTCAAGGATGCGGATGCGCTGGTCGTCCGAACGCGGACGCGTTGCGCCGAACCGCTTTTGCAAGGGTCGCGCGTGCGATTCATCGCGACGGCGACCATCGGCTATGACCACATCGATGCGTCATACTGCCTGCGTTCCGGCATTCGTTGGACGAACGCGCCGGGGTGCAATGCTTTCAGCGTGGCGCAATATGTCGCATCCGCGCTGTTCCGGCTTTCCCGAAAGACCGAACTTCCGATCGCCGGAAGAACCTTGGGCGTCATTGGCGTCGGGCATGTGGGCAGGAAGGTCGCGGCCGTCGCATCCTTGCTCGGGATGAAGGTGCTCCTGAACGATCCGCCGAGAGCCGAAAAGGAAGGCTCGTCCGGCTTTGTTTCGTTGGAGACGCTTCTTGCAGAGTCGGACGTTGTCGCGTTGCATGTGCCCTTGACGCGGTCCGGCGAGCATAAGACATATCATCTTGCTGACGAGTCCTTCTTCAGCCGCATCAAGCGGAGGCCATGGCTGATCAACGCCTCGCGCGGGGAAGTCGCGGATACGAACGCGTTGAAAAGCGCGATCATTACGAAGCGGATTTCTGCGACTGCGCTCGACGTTTGGGAGCGCGAGCCGGATATCGATCAGGAGCTTCTGGCGTTGACGGACATCGCCACGCCGCACATCGCGGGCTACTCCGCGGATGGCAAGGCGAACGGAACAGGCATGGCGGTTCGCGCGCTTGCTTCGTTTTTCGGAATCGATCCTTTGAAGAATTTTCAACCCAAACTGGATGCCGTCCCCAACGAACGTGAAATCGTTCCCGCGTCTGACAAGACGGCTCTCGCGGATGCGGTTCTGCATTCCTACGACGTCATGAGCGACGACGCGTTGCTTCGCAACGATCCGGATGGGTTCGAAGCGTTCCGTTCCGATTATCCTTTCCGCAGGGAGTTCCCCGGGTACTCAGTGGCTGCTCGTTCGCTTTCTTCCTCTACGAAACGAATCCTTTCCACGCTCGGCTTTCAGCTTTCATGACGCGATCGTCAAGATCCTCTCATCCTTCTGTCGTCAAGAGCGGCCTGATATTCCCTGATTAGAATCGATGACATCGTTCGCCAGTCGAAGCGATCACGGACGAGTTTGCGTCCGGCGCATCCCATCGCCGCACGCAGATCCGGCTTTTCCAGAAGCTCGAGAATCGCTGCGATCGCTTCGTCATCCCGATCCGGTTCGAGGAGACGCCCCGTCTTCCCGTCCAGAACGACTTCCGGCGTTCCATCAAGATTGTA
>CAZAAM010000035.1:0-4493 GCA_964483055.1 uncultured Victivallales bacterium | reverse complement strand
TTTTCGGTCGCCAGAGCCTGCACGACCGCGCGCGGCAGTCCTTCGCGAAGAGAGAAGTGAACCAAAAGATCCGCCTGCGCAAGGCAGGAAGGAATCTCCTGCGGAGGAACGAGACCCGCAAAGGAGACCCGTTCAGAGAAGCCCGCCCGCTCCGCCTGCTTGACCAGTTCATCGTGCAGAATTCCATTGCCGAGGATCAGAAAATGCAGGTTCGGCGAGCGTCGGCAGAGTTCAGGAGCGATGCGCCAAAGCTGTTCATAGCCCTTAAGGGGGAAGAGACGAGCCAGCGTCGCGACTACGACAGCATTTTCAGGGATGCCAAGCGCGCGCCGCTTTTCCGGATCACGTTTCGCCGCAAGGAATGAAGACATGTCCATGCCGCTGTAGACGACGCGGAACTGTTCCTTGCGTCCGATTCCCCGCTCCAGACTTTGGTCGATCATGGCTTGTGCGACGGCGAAAATGCGATCGCATCGCTTTGCGCATATCCGTTCCAATGCGACGTAAAGAGCGTTCTTCCAATGTTTTTCATTGCGGTGGAACGGCTGCCCGTGAATCGTATGGATGATGAGCGGCACGCCCGCCGCTTTCGCCGCAAGTCGCCCTAAGACGCCCGCCTTCGAGCTGTGCGTGTGGACGACGTCGAGGCGTTCCCTGCGGAAATAGCTGCGCAGAAAACGATATGCGCGCAGATCGCGCATCGGAGATATTTCGCGCGTCAGGTCCGGGCAGACGACAATGGGGAAGGGGGGCTTCCCCGTCATGGAAAGCAGTTCGCCTTCCGGGCCGGACGAGGGCCCGGTCAGAAGAACGACGTCGTGTCCGGCTTCGTAAAGGCCAAGCGCGGAAAGGAATGTGTTTTCCTGCGCGCCTCCGACGATCATGCGGGTGATGACATGGCATACTTTCATTGCAGCGGAATCCTTATCCATTGACGCGATTTTCGGTTCGGAATCGTCGTACGGAAGCGCGTTTCGCCGTCTTCTCCGATCAGGAGAGCCGTTGTTTCTCCGTTTTTCTCCGTAAGGATGCGACCAGAAAGCGATTCCGTGCGGAAGGCGAAAAGCCCTTTTGAGATTTCAACATCAAATCGTCCGGCATGTTCGGCGGCGGATCTCCAATAGCGGCGCGTCGAAACATCAATCTCGTCGCGCAGACGCAAGGTGGTCGGAAAGAGAGCGCGCCGCACGGAAAGATCATCTTTCAGATACCGAACGCCATAGGCGGAATCAGAGTCCTGCGCGATCAAAAGCGTGCATTCGCCGATGCCGAATGCTCGAAGATATTCCTGCGTCGCTTTCGCCGACTGGAAGTCCGGCACGTTCGCGAGAATCGCGCCGCCCGCTTCCGGATCGGCAAGAATCACGGTCGGCCGCACATCAAATCCTCCGCCGACCAAAACGGCGCATTCCATAGGAAGGCCCGCCGTTCGGAAACGCCAAAAGATTGGAAGAGCGACGAGCGCAGCCGTCGCGACCAGAATCCATGCGCGCCTGTCCGCGCAAAGGAAGACGAACAGCGCGGTCAAAAAGGCGAAGACGCTCCAAATCGGAGGCGACGCCTGAGGATGCGGCGCGAATCCGGCGAAGAAGTCGCAGACGGCGCCCAGAGCCGAAAAGCCGGACTCCAACAGTCTGGAAGCCGCTTCGCGCAGGCACGGAATTCCGATGGAGGCGCCTGCGATTCCGGCAAAAAGAAAGATCAACGAGGAAAGAGGGATCAGAACAAGATTCGCCGCCATGGAAGCGACGGGAAACAGGCCTTGATGAAGCATTGTCAGCGCGGCAGCTGCGAGAAAGACCGCGCCGCAGGCGAACACGGCGCGGAACATGCGAAAGAGGAGCCTTCTTTTCCATAAGAGCCCCCTTGGGACGAAGGCGCCTGGAATGTATGCGAGATCGGGAAACATCGCCGACTCGAACGCCTTGACGCGCTTCGGCACGCAAAGAAGGACGCCGACGCAAAGAAAGGAATAATGCACGCCGGAATACATGACGCACTGCGGCTCCCATAGAATCAGAAGAAAGGCGACGAAGAACAGCGTGTTAAGCGGATTCGTCCGATAGAGGAAGCTTCGGAAGGAAAGAAATGCCGCCAGCATGAAAAAGGCGCGGATCGCAGGTTCTTGCATGCCCGTGCTTAGCGCGTAAAGAAAAAGAGGCGGAAGAACGGCAAGCCGCCGCGCTCGGAATGGAAGAAAGAAGAAAAAGGCAAGCAGAAGTCCTGCGACAATGGCGACGTGCGTGCCGCTGACGGAAAGGATATGGATCGTACCGCTTTTCAGAAAAGAACGCTTCGTTTCGGGCGCGATTCCGATATTGCGTCCGCCAAGCATTGCAGCCGCCACGGCCTTGTCGTCTTCGGATCGAAACGCTGAACAGATTTCACGCAGAATGCGGTCGCGGACGGCGTAGACATGTCTGAGGAATCCCGCACCGCGTTCAAGGATTTCTCCTCCATCGGCCAGGAAAACGCCTTTGACGCCTTGGAATCGAAGGTATTCCGCATAGTCGAACGTTCCGGGAAGCAGGGGGCGTTCCTGCTCGCGGAAGGAGCCGACGACGGAAATGACATCGCCGTATCCGAAGTCCGGACGTGTCGCATTCGGTCGGAAGCGGAGCAGAACCCGAAACGGTTCGACCTTGCGCTCCGCGTCGAGTTCGGAAAAACGGATGCTTTCTGCGTCGCAGACGATTCCGCGCGGCTGAGCATCGCCTGGCAGAGAGGATACGGACGGATCAACGATGCGCATTCGAACGATCGCATGGAAGGTCGAGCGGCCGGCGATCTCGCGCAGAGGATCGGTCGCGTCCTGATTCGACCAATTCCAAGCGGCAAGCCAGGCAAGGAACGCCGGAAGCGCGGCATGAAAGCATGCGCTCGCAAGCGGCAGCAGCAACGCGGAAAGCGCCATGACGCACAAAGTCGCAATCGCAGAAGCTCGAAGACTTCCGGTCAGAAAAACCGGAAGGACCGAAATCAGGGCGGCGAGCAACATGACCCCGGCAGGATGCGTCCGGAGGATGCGCGCCGGAAACGTCGGCTTGCGAAGCGTCATGGCGCGGCGCCGCTTCAGTCAAAAAGCGCGCAGAGAATCGCCTTATGGATATGCAGGCGGTTTTCCGCCTCGTCGAACACGATGGAATGCGGGGAGTCCATGACGTCGTCGGTGATTTCCTCGCCGCGGTGCGCAGGGAGGCAGTGCATGACGGAGATGTCCTTTTTCCCTTTGCGAAGCATGTTCATGTCAAGACGGTAGGGATCGAGAATGCGCATGCGCTCCTCGGATTCCTTTTCAAATCCCATGCTGACCCAGACGTCCGTGTAAACGAAGTCCGCATCTTTCATGGCTTCGTCGGGATTCGTGGTCCAGACGATTTCGCCGGGACCGCTGCATGCGTCGATGATTTTCTGAGCAGGGCGGAATTTCTGCGGCGCCGCAATGGAGAATGTCATGCCGACAAGCTTGCAAGCATGCATCAGCGAGTTCGCCATGTTGCTGGAGCCATCGCCGAGATACGCCATTTTGACGCCGTCAAGTCGGCCTTTCTTTTCCAAAACGGTAAAGACGTCGCAGAACGCCTGACAGGGATGATAGTCGTCCGTCAGAGCGTTGATGATGGGAATGGATCCCCATTCGGCGAGGCCTTCGACGTCGGACTGCTTGAAGGTTCGGATGACGATTCCGTGCAGATAGCGGCTCAGGACGCGCGCGGTGTCCGGGATGGATTCTCCGCGTCCCATCTGGGTTTTGCCCTGTTCCAAATAGATCGGCTGTCCGCCGAGTTCGTGAATGCCGACTTCAAAGGAAACGCGCGTCCGTGTGGAAGACTTTGCGAAGATCATTCCAATGGACTTGTTTTGAAGCGGCTTGGGTTCATTCACAGTGCCGCGGTCGCGTTTCAGACGGGCGGCAAGGTCGAAAAGGCGTTCCAACGCCGGACGGTCGAATTCATGGCCAGTGAGCAGGTGTCGAATCATATTTCACTCTCCTTTCGAATATTCCTTGAGCGCCGCGCGCATGATGCGAACGGCCTTGTCGCAGTCTTCCTTCCGAATGTTCAGCGGCGGAAGAAGACGAAGCGTTGTTTCCCCTGCGGAGAGGGCGACGAGCCCTTTCTTGAGGAGCAGAGGAAGAATTTTGGAGGCGGGGAAGTCAAGGACGACTCCAAGCATCAGTCCGCGTCCGCGAACTCCGCGAACACATTCGAACTCATTGACCATGCGTTCGAGCTTTTCCCTGAGATATCCGCCCATCGCGACGACGTTTTCAGCGATTCCGTCCTGATCGATGGCGTTCTGGACGGCGAGCGCCGCGGCGCAGGAGAGAGGATTTCCTCCGAATGTCGTGCCGTGGTTTCCGGCCTGAAGCACGTCCTGCAGCTTTTCTCCGCAGACGAATGCGCCGATAGGCGCGCCGTTCGCAAGAGCCTTCGCCAATGTGAAAACGTCCGGCTTGACGTCGTATTGCTGCCAGGCGCAGAAGGTCCCGG
>CAZAAM010000034.1:8272-14159 GCA_964483055.1 uncultured Victivallales bacterium | reverse complement strand
TTTGCATGAAGAAATCGAAATCTTCCTGTCCATACTTTTCTACGAATTCGGCGGACATCGCCTCGATGCAAAGCGTCTTGAGTTCGTCGAGAGCCTTCAAGCGAGCCTCTTTGCCCGGAACGAGGCATGCGGTCTCCATCTTGTCGCCAAGCGCGGCGAGCATCGCAGCCTTGAAGTCATCCGGAACAAGATGAAGCTCCGGCGTCTTCTTCGGGCGACCGGCGAGCTTCATCAGTTCAATCTGAGCCGCGCACTGCTTCTTGACAATCTCATTGGCAAAGCGCATGGCTTTCTCCAGAGTCTCTTCGCTGCATTCCTTCGCTTCGCCTTCGATCATGATGACCTTGTCCGGAAGTCCGGCATACACCAGCTCGAGCGTGCTCTTTTCCATTTCCTGAATGGTCGGATTCGCTACGAATTCGCCATCGATGCAGCCGACGCGGACAGCGCCGATCGGGCCTTGGAACGGCAGGTCGGAAAGGCACAGCGCGCAGGACGCGCCCAGCATGGACAGCACGTCGCCGTCGTTCTTGCCGTCGGCGGCAAGCAAAAGGCCGCAGACCTGAACCTCATCGAAGAAGCCTTCCGGGAAGAGAGGACGGATTGGACGGTCGGCCATGCGGCAGATCAGGATCTCCTTGTCCGACGGGCGGCCTTCGCGCTTGATATAGCCGCCGGGGAACTTGCCGGCCGCAGAGTATTTTTCACGATAGTCCAGCTGAAGCGGGAAGAAGTCCTGACCTTTCTTGGCGGCTCCGGAGCATGCGGCGGAGAAGACCACCGTGTCTCCCATGCGGACCGTGCAGGACCCGTTGGCAAGCTGGGCGAGTTTTCCGGCGGAAAGGACCATGTCCTTCCCCGGAGCGATATTGATGGTTACGGAATGTTCGGGCATCATTGTCTCCTGTTTGTTGATGTTGTTTCGTCTGACGCCCGGCGTTGCATGTCGAATTGAATGGATGTCTTCCTGATTGTTCTTCGTCCGCGCGGAACCGCGGTGTCAATCTCCGGTCTGCCTGATCAGTCATTCGGGGACTGACAACGTCCGAATTCCACGCCGACGGAAAGAAATAAGAAAAAGCGGATCCATTCAATGGTCACGTTCAGCCGGAGCGCCTCCGTTCAGTTGCTGTGTTGGGAAGCATGACTGCGAATACGCAAAAACGACTGACGCCTTCCTGTTCAAGAAGGGCGACAGCCGTGTTTGCTTTTTGAAAAGCAAGGAGCAAGACCGTTCCTTACTTCTGTCCGCGAATGCCGAGTTCGGCGGCCAATTCCACGTATCTCGCGTGGTTTTCCGTCGAAAGATACTTCAGAAGACGCTTGCGACGGCTCACCATGGCCATCAGACCGCGGCGCGAGCTGTTGTCCTTCTTGTGCGAGCGCATATGCTCGGTGATTTCCGCAATTTTTCCGGTCAGAACCGCGATCTGCACTTCCGGAGAGCCGACGTCTCCCTCTTTACGGGCGTACTTCGCAATGATTTCCTGTTTCTTAGCCTTTTCCATGCCTTCACGTCCAAAAATAGTTGTGAAATGTGTTTAAAATCGAATCCATGTCCTTTAAACATACACCCGTTTCCGCATTTGTCAAGCCGCTTTGCAAATTTTTCCGCAATTAGCGTCATCTCGACGGATCGCCCGCGTCGGATTCCGGAGGAGGAGGCGGCGGCGACATGCGACGGTTTTCGGAAGCCGGCTCGCGGCGCGGCTGCCATTCACGGAATTCCGAAAACGTCGGAGCCGCATTCGGATTGGTGTATTGGAGGACGATGCGATCAATCGTCTCTTCGGTCTGCGCAACGCGCACGGCATGCATCTTCTTCAGGATGTCAAGCTGCGCCTTGGCTTCCTCGATGCGCTTTTCATTCTCTTGAATCCGACGTTCTGCGGCGGCGTCCAGACGCTTCAATCGCTTGGAGACCTTCTCCCGGATCTGCTGAAGCGCGGCGTTCTTCTCATCCTCCTCCTTCGCGGTCAGATAAGCGTTGCGCAAGGCCATCATCGAATCGAATTCGCGGCGGCGCAACTCATTGAAGCACTTGTTCACTTCCCTGCGAAACGCGCGCGGATCCTCCTTCGCCGCTTCCAGTCGCGCCTGCATTTCAGGAGGAAATTCCTTCAGCATCTCCTCGAAGCGCGTCTGCCGTTCGTGTTCCGGCGGTCTGCGTTTGCTTCCTGGCGCATGGCGCGGCTCGCCGTCATGGCGCGGATGCGGTTCCGCCATGCAAAGCAACGGCGTCAGAAAAAGAGCGAAAAGCATGAACATTCGGCTTCGCTTCATGAAATCAACCTCCGGATGGTTAGAAGTAGGCAAGACAGTCCTTGACGAACTGATCTTCCAACAAATCGTTTTCCGACAAAGCAAGCTCGTCCAATGCACGGTCCATATCGTAAGCGACAAACGCAAGTTCTTCATTCAGCATGGAATCCCCCAAAGGACTCTGCTCCATTGAAGCCTTCGCGATCGGAGTCTGCTTCGATGCGTCGATCGGAATCCAGCCCGTGTAATGCCAGACGAGGAAGCAGGCGCAAAGGCATGCGGCGACGGGAATCCAGAACTTCAGGCGCAGACCGTATCCGCTGCGGAAATGATTGTCCAGGGCCTTGCGTTCAGCGTGAGCATGAATGGCGGCTTCCACATTCGCCGGAGGAGTGCGGTCGAACGGCTTGACGGCCGCATTGCGAATCCGCGCGCAGTCTTCCGCAAACCTGCGGCATTCCGCGCAGGACTGCAGATGCTCCCGGAGTTCGTCGCTTTCCGACTCCAGCAGAATCGCATCCAGCATCTCCTTGCACTTTTTCATATCGCACCTCGTCATTCCTCGGCCCTCCAGCGGCCCAGCGTCTTTCGCAACTGCTTCAGCGCATACTGCATCCTGCCAAGGCAGGTGTTGATCGAACAATTCTGAATCCGAGCGATCTCCCGAAACGGCACATCCTCCCGTCGCAGCAGGAACACTTCGCGCAGGTCGGGCGGAAGCTCCGCAACCGCCTGCTCGATTGCTTCGCCGAGCTCCTGACTGTCCAAAGTCCGCCACGGCGAATCCGTCGGCGAATCCGGCAAAGTCGCCTCCAGGCCGTCGTCCATGCTGCTTTCGCCCCGCCGCTTCTCCGCGCGGAAGTGATCGATCGCGAAATTATGGGCGATTCGCATCAGCCACGCGGAGAATTTCTCCTCGTGTCGATAGGCCCCCAGGCGGTCGATCGCTCGAATCCACGTCTGTTGAAAGACGTCGTCGACCTGAGCGGAAGCTCCGGGCAGGAGACGATTCAGATAGGCGTAGAGCGGAAGTCTGTACCGATCGTAAAGAACATCGAATGCCCCCGCGGCGCCATCCAGATAGCTCCGGATCAATGTCATGTCGTCAGCTTGCTGTTCCATGTTGCTCCATTCGGGCCGACATTCGCTTATAAAACGACGAGGCATCCCATTTTATTGCCTCAGAGCCTGAAAAAATTCTGCGAACGGAATCGGCGAACGGACGGTCCGCCGGAAGAAAGGGTATCGAATCCAGCTCGTCCGCCCGCGCCCAGCGGAGTTCCTGCCCTTCCTTTCCCCGCGGCTCGCCGGAACGCAGTCCCGCCGCATAGAACATTACGCGCACATACTTGCTTCCATAATCATGCTCCATCTCATGCACGGGGCCGATCGCTTCGATCTCCGCGCCGAGCTCTTCGCGCACCTCGCGCGCCGCGCACGCCTCCGGGGTTTCGCCCGGTTCGATCTTTCCGCCGGGGAACTCCCACATTCCTGCATGCGGCTTCCCCGACGGACGGGAGCACGCGAGAATCCGCCCCTCTCTCGCAAGAACGACTGCGACTACGCGCAGAACGCGTTCGCATCGAAAAAGCAAAGCGCGTCTGCCGGAGACCGCGGGCGCGAACGAGCTTCTCCGAATTTCCGGAATCCAAACCGGCGTTCCGTCCATTGTACGGACAACCGGGAAAAACGCCCTTTCCCAAGAAGGGATGCGCGCGTTCGAAAAGAGCTTCTTCAAACGGCAAGGTTCGAACCCGCCGAACGGCGTCATTCGTTCGCCGGGCTTCCATGCGGCGACGCAAAGCTCTCCGCCGAGACGCTCCGCATCGAACAGCGCGCTGCGTTCGTCTTCGGGCGTCGGCTGATCCGTTCCCTCCCCGACAAAACGAAGAACTCGATCGCCGAAGCGTAAAACGGGCGTTTCGCGAAAGCGCCAGACGACTGCGGACGGCGGCTTCCGCTCGCTCTTCTGCTCCATAGCCAGCCCATCCCGCGAAAGAACAAGCGTCCAGCCGGAAACGGGAATGCGCTTCGCCTCGGACGATGCGGATTCGAGCGCGCGGCGAAACCGCTCCGTCGCGGCGCGATTCGGCACGACGTCCCTCCTGGTCCGTTCCGAAAGGAAGCGTCGCAGAATGCGCGGAAGCATCGCAGGCTCCAAGGAGCGCAGAAAAGAAAGCGGAAGACATTCCTGACCGGCATGCGGCGTGTAAAGGGAGTCCGCATAGGATTCCAAAAACGCCGCGTCCGCTTCCGTTGCATCGCAGGCGCGAAGCAGCGCCGCTCGCGCGCCCGGAGCCATGCGCCGCAGTTCCGGAAGCAGGCGATTCCGTATGCGATTCCGCAGGTAAGCGTCGCTCAGGTTGCTGGAATCCGTTCTCGGTCCATAGGGCGACGCAATGCGTTCCGTATCGCTTCTGCCCCAATTCAGCAAGGGGCGGACATAAGTCACGCCGTCCACAACGCGAACAGGGCGCAGAGCGGCGAGTCCGCTTATGTTCGAACCGCGCAAAAGACGCAGGAAGAGCGTTTCGATTCGATCGTCTGCGGTATGCCCCAGCGCAACGACGCCGTCCGGTTCGTCGGCAAGAATCCGCTTCCATTCGGCATGACGGCGCGCCCGCGCCTCCGCTTCGATGTCCGAGCCCTGTTTCATGCCGAGCGAAATCACGGTCAGCGGCACGTCGATCCGTTTGCAGAAGACACGACAGAATTCCGCGTCTTCGAGGCTTTCCCGCCCGCGCAATCCATGCTCGAAATGCACGGCGGAAAGAGAGAACGCCCCCTGCCCTGCCGCTTCGCGGAGCGAAAGCAGAAGAGCAAGACTGTCTGCGCCGCCGCTGAATGCGGCATGGACGCGACGTCCTTTCAGAAATTCCAAAAGATGCGGGGGAAGCGGGAGGATGCGCATCAGGTCAGTCAGACCCCTTGAATTTCATGCATGTAATAGGCCTTGTCGTGCGCTCCGACCATCTCCTTGACCTTCTTTCCGTCTTTAAAAAGAATCACGTCGGGAATGCTTCGAATCTGAAATCGCGCGGCTATGCTCGGATTTTCGTCCACATTGACCTTGCAAACCTTCACGGTTCCGCTCAGTTCCGAAGCGATCTCCTCCAATGCAGGAGCGATCGAACGGCACGGACCGCACCATTCCGCGAAAAAGTCGACCAGCACGACGCCTGATGCGATTGCAGCGTCGAAATCAGCTTCCTTCAACAAGATTGCGCTCATAGTTCATCTCCTCCTTCTCGATTTGCGTCGCAGACGCCAGCATCAACATAACGCGTCGTTGTACGATTTCAAGTTCTTCGCCGCAATTTCCCCTCTTTTTTCATATCCGGATCGAATCCTGCTTGCAAGGAAACGACCGTGATTCACTAGAGTCTCGGCATTTCTCCATTGAGCCTCGGCCGAAGAGAGAATCGATGAAACGGGAAACTCCGCCGCCGTCGCGAGGCGAGCAGAGCGGCGATCGACCCCCTCCTCGAAGCCTTCATAAGGGCCATGCGGCCAACTCCTTCCCCGCACCGAAAAAATTTGATTTTTTTTCATTCATCCTTGTTTTTTCACTTGCATTTCAAAAAAGGGGCTGTAAAATAAAAAAAATCGTTTAAATAAAATCGCG
>CAZAAM010000034.1:0-8262 GCA_964483055.1 uncultured Victivallales bacterium | reverse complement strand
TTATGGGCAGGCCGCCGCCGGCCCTGCGGAAGAAGCGGAACGACCGGACGGCTCTGTGGCAGGCTGTCTCTCCTCGCTCCCGGATTCCCAGACAATGTCGTGCGGCCCTCACGCCGCGAAAGGAACACAATGAACATTTTCGTAGGAAACATGCCGTATTCGATGACTGAAAACGAGCTTGCCTCCGTCTTCGCTCCATACGGCGCCGTCAACGCGGTCCGCATCATTTTGGATCGTGAGACCAAACGTCCGAAGGGATTCGCATTCGTCGAGATGAAGGACGACGCTCAGGCAAAGGCAGCTATTGATGCCGTCAATGGAACGGAACAGGGCGGACGCACGCTTGTCGTTAATGAAGCGCGCCCGCGCGAAGAGCGTCCTCGCCGTTTTTCGGATCGTCCGCGCGACTGACGCACCACGATTTTCACGCATGCAAGCCGCACAGTTCATCCGTGCGGCTTTTTTTCAAATTAAATTGACAAGCGTCTCTTTGTCGCTCATGCTCGTCGGAAATCCCGATGCAGACGACCAGCAAAGACATGCGGCGGTTCAGGATTCCGCTTCGGCGCTTCATGTTTCACGCAAGGCGGCGATACATGCAGCGACATTATGGACGCGCAGAAAGTCGACGCCCTGTTTGGCCAGCATTCGATGATACGGAGCCGCAGCCGCATCCCTGTCCGCCGGCTTCGTGACGCCATGAATTTTTCCTAAGAACGTTTTTCTCGATATGCCGTAGAAAAGCGGATGTCCGAGCGCGCGGAATTCCCCCGCGCGCCGAATCAGCTCCAGATTCTGTTCGAGCGTCTTGGAAAAGCCGACTCCGGGATCGAGCCAAATGCGTGCCGGATCGACTCCGGACGCGACGGCAAGCGCCGTCCGACGCCGAAAAAACGCCGAAATCTCTCCGATCAGATCGTCGTAGACCAGATTCTCCGAATTCTGCATCGTCGCAGGCTCGCCGCGCATGTGCATGACGATCAATCCGGCTCCATGCTTCGCGACGATGCCAGGCAAATCCGAATCGAACTGAAGCCCGCTTACGTCGTTGATCACGTCCGCGCCTTCCGTCAGGCATGCGTCCGCAGTCCGCGCCTTGCGCGTGTCCACGCTGTCTTCGGGTGCGCGGCGCGCAGGCGTTTCAGAACAGGAAGGAGACGCTTCAGCTCTTCCTCGACCGGAACGCACGCCGCGCCCGGACGAGTGGATTCCGCGCCGAGATCGATCCCGTCCGCCCCCTCGGCGATCATGCGATCCGCATGTTCCAACGCCGCTTCCGGCGTCGCATGCAGACCGCCGTCGCTGAAGGAATCCGGCGTAACATTCAGAATTCCGATGACTTGCGGCTTGCGCGCGCCAAAATCAGAACGGAACGTCGTCATCTCCGCCCGCATCTCCGCTTGCAGAGGCAGCATTTGCGTCTCCGTCGATCTCGGAGTCCGCGCCCGTGCGCGCTTCCTCGTTCATGGCGTCTTCTTCGGCAAGATCTTCCAGCGATTCGCGATTGCGATCCGTTTCCGGAATGCCGGACGATGACGCGAACACTTCCGGTTCGGTCTTTGCCGCGGACGCTTCGTCCGCCTTGACTTCCATGAGCGTGGAGGCGCCGGTGATGCGGTCGTTCTTCCGCAGGTTCATGATGCGAACTCCCTTGGAATTCCGTCCGACGAGGCGGATTTCCTTGACAGGCGTGCGCACGATCTGTCCGCGTTCCGTCGTAATGAGAACTTCGTCCGTCGGCTTGACCTGAATCGCAGCGACGACGACTTCGCCGTCCGCGAGATTGACGTTCTTCACGCCTTTGGCGCCGCGACGCGTCAGACGATAGGATTCCACAAGACTGCGCTTGCCCATGCCGCCGCTCGTCACGACGAGGAGCTGCGGACGACCGTCATCGACGACCTCTTCTTCATCGCCGTTGGCGTCCGCGTCATCAAAGTCTTCGGCAGCCTCGTCCGATTCAACATCATCAGGTCCAAGCGATTCGGAGGAACGCTCCTTGATTTCCGCCTCTTCTGCGTCGATTGCGTCCGCCAGTTCCGGATCGGTCGTCAGGACGGGAAGTTCTCCTGTCGGGATTACTTCCATTCCAACGATATAATCGTCATCGAGCTTGAATTTGATTCCGGTCACGCCGCGCGCGGCGCGTCCCATGGGGCGGACATCGATTTCGGAAAAGCGGCACGCCATGCCTTTCGCAGTGGAAAGGATGATTTCGCTGGAACCGTCTGCGAGCTCCGCGCTGACAAGATCGTCGTTCTCCTCGATGATAAGGGCGCGGATTCCGACCTTGCGCAGATTCTTGAATGCGGAAAGCGGAGTCTTCTTGATGATGCCGCGCCGCGTCGCCATGACGATGGAGATTTCGGGCCGCTCGAACATTTCACGATTGAGCGTCAGCATCGCGCAGACCTGCTCGCCCTGCTGAAGTTTGATCAGATTGATGATCGCCTTGCCCTTGCCCGTGCGCGCGCCTTCCGGAATGTCATATACGTTCAGCCAATGCATGAAGCCGCGGTCAGTGATGAAGAAGATCAGGTCATGGCTGTCTGCGCTGAACAGTTTGGCCACATGGTCCTCTTCCTTCGTCTCCATGCCGATCACGCCGACGCCGCCGCGATGCTGCGTTCGGTACGTATCTGCCGGAACACGCTTGATATAGCCAGTATCGGAAACCGTAACCACGCAGGAATGGCGCGGAATCAGGTCGGCGATGTCGAGATCGCTCTCGTCGAACGTGATCTCCGTGCGGCGAGGACTGCCGAAGCGGCGCTTGACGTCCGAAAGCTCCGTCTTGATGAGCTCCATGCGCTTTTCACGGCTGGCGAGCAGCTCTTCCAAGGACGCAATCTGCTTGCGAAGCTCGGCGTACTGCGCCTCAAGATCTTCGATGGCAAGTCCGGTCAGCTGATGCAGGCGCATGTCCAGAATGGCGTCGGACTGCGCCTGATCCAGTTCGAACCGCGCGCGCAAAGCCGCCGCCGCCTCGTCCCTCGCACGGGACTCACGGATGATCTTCACCACTTCGTCGATGTTGCGCACCGCAACGAGCAGGCCTTCTAGAATATGAGCGCGCTTCAGGGCTTTGGCAAGCTCGAATTTCGCGCGGCGCGTCACAACGTCGAAGCGATGGTCGATGAACGCCTGAAGGATCTGCGGCAGGTTCATGACGCGCGGGCGGTTGTGATCGACAACAAGCATGTTGCAGCCGAGCACGGACTCCATCTGCGTATTGGAATACAGCTGATTGAGCACGATGTTCGCCATCGCCCCGCGCTTGATGTCGATGACGATGCGAATGCCCTTCTTGTTGGATTCGTCGCGCAGTCCGGAGACGCCGGTCACGCGCTTCTCCGAAACGACGTCGGCGATCTTCTTGACCATCAGCTCCTTGTTGAGCGCGTAAGGAATTTCCGTCACGATGATCTGTTCGCGCCCGTCTTCGCGCTCTTCGATCTTCGCTTTCGCACGAATTTTGAGCACGCCATGCCCCGTTTCATACAGACTGCGGATCTGGTCGACGCCGCAGATGATCGCGCCGGTCGGGAAGTCGGGTCCGGGAAGAAAGCGCATCAGTTCGCGCGCGGTCGCCGTCGGATTCTCCATCAGATGAATCGTGGCGTCGATCACTTCCGCAAGATTGTGCGGTGGAATGTTCGTGGCCATGCCGACGCCGATGCCGACGCTGCCGTTGACTAAAAGATTCGGGAACTTTGCAGGAAGAACCTCCGGCTCCATGGCTTCTTCGTCGAACGTCGGAATCATGTCGACCGTATCCTTGTCGATGTCCGCCAGAAGCTCTTCGGACAGGCGCTCCAGTCGGCATTCGGTGTAGCGGTAAGCCGCCGGGGGATCGCCGTCGATGCTTCCGAAGTTTCCCTGACCTTCGATCAGTGGTTCGCGCATGCTGAAATTCTGCGCCATGCGGGCGAGCGCGTCATAAACCGACGAATCGCCGTGCGGGTGATAGCTGCCGAGAACGGCGCCGACCACCTTTGCGCACTTCACCGTGGCATGGCTTTTCGTCAAGCCCAGCTGTCGCATGGCATAGAGGATGCGACGATTGCAAGGCTTCAGGCCGTCGCGCACTTCAGGAATCGCGCGTCCGACGTTGACGCTCAATGAATACTGAAGATACGCCGTATGCATGATATCTTCAATATTGATAGGGACTTCGTTTTTTCCAAGTTCGGGCATGTCTTTGAAATCCTTCCTGCATGAAAAGCCGACCTTCCTAAGGCCGCTTCAATTCTGTTTCCATCGATGCTGATGAATTAGGACAATATAACGCCGTTCGGCGGAAAAAGCAAGGGCGGACGACACGATTTTCGCGCATGCGCGCATGCTTTTTGCGCGCACGCGCAGGAAATCCGCTCGTCAGCAGTCAATCTTCGCAATTGAAACGCTCATATTTTTTGCGCCCATGCGTAAGGAATCCGGCTTGAGGACATGACGAACGAGTTTTTGACGAAGCGTTTTTTCACGCACGCATACGGACGCCGACGCATTCGTTCAACGACTTGCGGCTGTTTCATTGCATGACTCTTGCAAGCAAGCATAAAGAAGCGAACTCGCTCCGCCTCGCCCGCCTCTTCTCGATTTCACAAGCAAGGAATATCGTTTTTTTCGTTTGCATTGCGCACTCGGCGGGGTATATTGAATTTCAAGTCTCTCGGACGCGTTCCCGCGCCTGTTCGAACAATGAAAATCGCAACATCATTCCTTGGAGCTGTCCCCATGAATCGAATCGTCATTCTAGTCGGCATGCTCGCCGTCTCCCTCTTTCCGCTTGACTGCCTTCGCGCCCAGGAAAAGACGAATTCGCTTTCAGGAGCCGTCGCGCCGGGATACAGTCGGAACTCCGTCAATGCGACGAGCTTTCGAAAAAACAGTCTCTGCACGTTCGGCGACGATCAGTACATTGCCTTCTACGATCCCGAAGGATTCGCGATTGTGGGAAAGCGCAAGCTCGGCTCCACCCGCTGGACCCTCCGAAACACTGGTTATCGCGGCAACGTGCGCGACGCCCACAACGTCATTTCCATCATGGTCGACGGATCCGGAATCCTGCACATGGCATGCGACCACCACGGTTCGCCGCTTCATTACTTCCGTGCAGACAAACCCGGTTCGCTGGAACTCAAGCCGGCCTCAATGATCGGAAGTCAGGAAGACTGTCTCACCTATCCTGAGTTCTACCGTCTTCCGGACGGCGACCTGCTCTTTCTTTACCGCGACGGCTTTTCCGGAGGCGGCAATCTGGTCCTGAACCGCTACGACCGCAGGAAAAAGCAATGGCGTCGCATCCAAAGCAATCTCATCGACGGAGAACGAAAGCGGAATGCCTATCCGCAGGCGACCGTCGACGAGGACGGAGTTTTGCACATCTCATGGGTTTGGCGCGAAACGCCGGACGTTGCGACGAATCACGATCTTTGCTATGCCAGGAGCCGCGACGGCGGCGTTACGTGGGAACGCTCCGACGGCGTGAAGTACGAACTTCCGATCCGGCAAGCCAACGCAGAAATCGTCCGCCCGATTTCGATGCGCAGCGAACTCATGAACCAGACCTCCATTGCGGCAGCGCGCGGCGGAATCAATTGCACTGCCACCTACTGGCGGGATCCGCAGGATGCGGCTCCGCAGTTCAGACTCGTTTGGTTCGATGGCAGGACATGGCGCACAGAGACGCCATTCGTGCGCAAGACGCCGTTCTCCCTTTCCGGCGGCGGCACGAAGCGGATTCCGATCTCACGGCCGCAGATCGCGATCCGAAAGACTGGATCGCGCGTCCAAGCGGCGATGATCTTCCGCGACGAGGAGCGCGGATTCAAAGCGACGGTCGCCGCATGTCCCGATCTCGGCAACGCGCGATGGAAGATCTTCGACGTCACCGACGATCCGCTCGGCTACTGGGAGCCGTCGTTTGACACCTGTCTTTGGCAGAACCGCGGTCTTCTTCACGTTTTCGTGCAGAATGTCGGACAAGGCGATGGAGAGTCGCTCAACGACATGCCGCCTCAGCCGGTCCGCGTCGTGGAGCTTTCCGCAAAGCGGCTCTTCGCCCCGCCTGCCAGAAATCGGCATCCTGCACAGGAGCATTGAACGACGTCGCATCATCGACCGGACGAAGCCGATTCAAGAATTCAAAAAAGGAACGGAATGCGTTCGACCAGTGTCGCTTCGTTTTTTTTGAGGAGAAAGTCGCGGTTCGTCAAAAAAAACGGTCATGCGAAATGAAAAAATGGTTTCCCCGCCAGGATTCGAACCTAGACTAAGTGGACCAAAACCACTTGTGCTGCCATTACACCACAGGGAAACGCAATCGGCGCGTGCGATAAAATATCATAAAAACATAAAAAGTCAACCCGCTTCCGTGGAAAAACCTCCCTTGCGGCTGGCGGAAGTCGTAGACCGGACATTCCGCCCAGGAGACTTTCCTGCAAGAGTCGTCGAAAAATACGCCGCTCTCTTTTACGCCTTGGTCTGACTTGCGAATGAAGGAAGCCGATCCGAATCGGAAGAAGCGCGCCCCCTTCCCCGGAACGCTCCGCGCAGCCGCGCTCTGCGGGATGTGATTCCGACGTCGGAACGATTCGCAAATGCATGCGGCAAATTCAATCGCCTCATCGCGCGGCGAATCCGCTCTCCCCAAATTCAAAACGAGGCAGTTCGCTCTTTTTTTTTCGGATGCGCACTCTCGGTCGAAGCGATCCGCGCTTTCATCCGCAAGGATGCGCCGACGCATCCGCTCCTGGAAGCCGAGAATAGGCCTTCCCAAACAAAGAGGATGATTTTTTCGCGTTTTTTTCGAAATGGCAGCTTGATTTTTCAATTTTGCGGACTATAGTAAGGAACATGCAAGCGGGAGTAGCTCAGTGGTAGAGCATCACGTTGCCAACGTGATTGTCGAGGGTTCGATCCCCTTTTCCCGCTCCATTTTTTTTATTCAAAACGAAACGCGGAGAATCGACTGTGAAATCATTGGCGCTTCGGATGCCGTTCGTTTTCGCCGCCTTTCTCTTCGTTTTCCTTTTTTTCTCCGTTTCCTGCGCCGATTTCTGGCACGATGCATGCAATAGGAACAGCCCTCCGCCTGAAACGCCGATTCTTCCCCGGTCTGGCGCCGCCGCGATCTCCTCGCGCGCGATTACGGAAGCCGAGGCCGTTCAAAAGATGACTCAGAAGATTATCATGCGTCTTTCCGGACGCAGCGTGCGGGACGTGCCGCTCGCCTTGACTGGCGAAGACTCCGTCAAGCCAAGAATGCGCGCTTTGTATGAAAATCTTCTGCGCGAATGCATCGCCTCCGCTGGAAGCCGCTACGTTCTTTTGGAAAAGACCGAGCAGCGCGCAGACGAATCCCTCCTATGGACCGTCTCCATTGTCGAACCAGTCTCTGGAGCGCACTTCTTCCAACATTCCATTCCAATTCGTCCGGACGCCCGCTGACATGACGTGCGAAGAACGCGATCGGCTGCTTCTTGCAGACGATGAAGAGCTGCTCAGGCAATGCCGATTCTCCGCCTGCAAAAGTTCCGGGCGCGGGGGACAGAAGGTCAACAAAACCTCATCCTCCGTTCGGATTCTGCATCCCGCCACGGGGCTTGACGCGGAATGCGCGGAAGAGCGCAGTCAATTCGCCAACCGGCGCATCGCATTGAAGAAGCTCCGCCTTCATATCGCGCTGACGATCCGCGCCGACGACGCGCCTCCATTTTCCGTGCTCCCCGTCCCGTCCCTTCACAATCCGGAACGGCGTCTTCCATGGCTTGCGCGCGTCTGCGATGCTCTCGCTCGCACAGGATGGGACGTTTCCGCCGCCGCACGATCCTTCGGACTTCACCCCATGAAGCTGAAGCGAATT
Organism: uncultured Victivallales bacterium; assembly: GCA_964483055.1. Taxonomy (GTDB): domain Bacteria; phylum Verrucomicrobiota; class Lentisphaeria; order Victivallales; family UBA1829; genus UBA1732. The sequence continues at coordinate 395 of CAZAAM010000034.1, read as the reverse complement.
CTGAAGAACGATCCGGCTCTTTGGCGCTTTGCATGCGAATCGTCGTCGAAGCATGCGAACGACAGCCGTGTCCGGACGAAAATCGACGACGGAGAACCGGAATCTCAAGAACGCATCGGCGCGGAACAGAAGGAGACTCAGACTTGAGAGGGAGACTCCTTGCCGGTTACGACGACATTCAGCGTTCCGTCGCAAAGAACCGCGCGCAGATTGGCTCCGACATCTGCGCCGGATGCGGAAACGACCGGCTTTCCCGTGACAGGATCCGTCAGAAAGGCATAGCCGCGCTTCAGAACGTCGTACGGGCTGTAGGCGTTCATGGATCCGGTCAATGCGATCAGTCTGCCGTCCTGCGCAATCCATGCGTTTCGGAGCGCGGATTCCGCATCGCGCAT
>CAZAAM010000033.1:9892-14181 GCA_964483055.1 uncultured Victivallales bacterium | reverse complement strand
ATAGACGGTTCAGATGTCGTTGCGGACAGAATAGTTGATGCCGGTCTTCGCATGGATGGAGACGATTGCGTCGTAGGCTTCTTGCGCATTGTCCGCGATTGTGAAGAGATCCATGTCTTCGGGCGAAATGAGCTTCTGGGGGAGGAGAGTGTTGCGGAACCAGTCGATGATCGGCTGCCAGAAGTCGCTTCCGACGACGACCAGCGGGATGCGGTTGATCTTATTCGTCTGAATCATGGTCAGAACTTCGGAGAATTCGTCGAGAGTTCCGAATCCGCCGGGATAGACGACGACGCCGACGGAATACTTAAGGAAGCAGACCTTGCGGATGAAAAAGTAGCGCATGTCCAGCGATTCGGACTGATAGAGATTCGGGTGCTGCTCCATCGGGAGCTTGATGTTCAGTCCGACAGAGTCGCCGTTGCGATTCCATGCGCCTCGGTTGGCCGCCTCCATGATGCCAGGACCGCCGCCGGACATGACGCCGTAGCCGCCCTCGGCGAGGAGTTCCCCGAGACGGACGCAGTCGTGATAGGACGGATGATTTTCGTCGATGCGGGCGGAGCCGAAGATGGAGACAAGACGCTTATGGCGCGCCATGGTCTCGAACGAGTCGACGAATTCGGACATGATGCGGAAAATGCGCCACGGCTCGTCGCTGGTGTAGTCAATGAGCGAATCGGAGCAGGTGCAACGGTAGTCTTTCGCGCGGGCGTCAATCTGCATGGCGGTCACAGAGTCTTCAAGTATTTCTGGTATTCTTCCTCGGACATCAGGTCCTCAAGTTCGGCGTAATCGATATTTTCCAGCTTGTAGAGCCAGGCGCGGTCTTCCGCGTTGGAGGAAATCATGCCGGGGTCATCGTCGAGAATGTGGTTGATGGCGTAAACCGTGCCGCTGATCGGGGAGTAGACTTCGGAGGAGGCCTTGACTGATTCGATGGTGCCCGCCACGTCGCCGACAATCAGATCGGTTCCTTCCTTCGGGAGTTCGACGAATGTGATGTCGCCAAGCTCGCCAGCTGCGAACGAGGTGATGCCTACCGTCGCTTCGTCTCCATCGGCCTTGACCCATTCGTGAGTTTTCGAGAAATAGATGTCCACGGCTGCGCCCTTTCTTCCACAATCTTGGGTTTTGCTGGTGTTGCGGGGACAATGTAGGCGCGTTTTGCCTGCTTGTCAATGAAGAATCCGTATAAAAGCATGGAAAAAATGAAAAAAGTAGAAAATACGACCGGATTTTCGTGTCGCTCCTTGCTTTTTTCTCGCTGCGGATCCAGCATTTTTCTCAAATCGGTTTCGCGGATCGATCAAATGCGCGCTTCTGACTCCAATTGCGCATCGAATCCGCAGCAATCGCGTTCGCGGACGAGTCCCGCGCGTTCCATATGGGCAGTTTATGGAATGTTTTTCACGCGCCGCTTGAAAAATCGAAACAAGGCGCTATAGTAATTTTTTCTGTAACGTCAACAAAGGATGCAAAGACATGACTTCCATCATCACCGGTATTCTTTACACGCTTGTCGTGCTGATCGCGATCGGGCTTGTCGCGCTGATTCTTGTTCAGCCCTCCAAGAGCAACAGCAGCTTCGGTTCCGCGTTCGGCGGTCTCGGCGAAAGCGTCTTCGGCGCTCAGGCGATGGGGCATCTCGCCAAGCTTACCGTGTGGTGCATTTCGATCTTCTTCCTTCTTACTTTGACGCTCGCCGTGATTTCCGGACACAGCTCCGGGGGCGTTGAAACGTCCGTGATGGAAGGCGTGGCTGCGCAGACGGAAGTCGCCGCGCCGACATTATCGGCGGAGGAAACGGAGGAGTCGCCTCTTCCGCAGACGACTGAAGCAGCCTCCGCGCCGGTTTCGCCGGAAAAATGACCTGACGACGCTTTTGCTCGATCCAAAGCCTGAAGCAATCTCGCTTCGGGCTTTTTTTGTCGCGTCCCGCCTTGCATTGCCGCGAAACGTTCGTCGCTTGGCGCGCATTCGGAAGCGAAAGAGGGAATCGATGCGTTCAAGCGGAATTTCGATTCGTCTCGTTTCGCATCAAGCTGTTTTTTATATGCAGTCGAATCATGCATCGAAATCGTTATTCTCTTTTACATACTATAATATTATGTATGGCGATGCGAAAAGACTGGCGCGTCGGAGTTTTTCAAAAAGGCGCGACGAAGGCGAGAATCGGACGCATGAACGTTCGAAAAATCGTTGCGTTCCTTGTCCCCGGCAAGCGACCGCGAGTTTTCGTCATTGGCTGGAAGAATGCATTTTTTTAATTTTTTTCAGAAAAATAGAGGCGAGCGCCCTCAAAAAGGGAAAATCTTACAGAGAAAAACAAAAAAAAATCTTTCTTTATGAAGATTAGGCTTGAAAATCGCATTGTAGCATAGTATGTTTTCGCAGTTTGTAGTGATTGCAACCCAATGCGAGGTCAGGAAGCCATGAAAAAATTGTTCCAAGCTGCTTTTGTCGCCCTCATTTTATCGGGAGCCGGTCTTGCGGCTCAAGCGCAGACGAATGCGAACGCCGGTCAGCCATGGGCGATCGACAAGGTTTCCGTCAGCGCGGAAATTCGAAAGACGCCGTTCTTCTACGACGAGAATGAAGATCAGAAGGTCGTCAAGGGAAAAGACAGCGCGATGAAACGCGCAAAGCATTGGATTTGCATCGACATCGAAATCAAGACGAATGATCCTAAGACGGCGCGCCGCTGGCCGAAGTGGCTGGACGGCGTGGAAGTCACCGCCTACGTGCTCGCGCCGATGCTGAACAACAACGGGCTCCTTTCGTGGACCATCCTGACCGGCACGCAGAAGCTCAACCCCATTCAGGCGAACAACGACACGCACCTCGTGCGAATGTTCATCCCTCCGTATGTGATCTATCGCTATTTCGACTTCGGAAAGTCCAAGGACGGGCAGATCGACGTAGACAAGCAGTATTCGAAAATCGACAAGGAGCTGAAGCGCTGGCTTAAAATGCCGATGTTCGTCCAGGTTCAATATGGCGAAAAGACTGTCGTCGGAAGCCAGATGTGCGGAAGCGACGTTTATTCCCGTCTGAAAGAGACCGCGGACGCAGGGGATCAAGTGGCTCGAATCATCATGAATCGCCTGCGTGGAGAAAGCGGCAATCCGACTCGCGTTTCAACGGAGCGCATGTTCCGTTATCTGATCGAAAACAAGACAAATCCGAGCTTGCAGCGTCTCCAGTATCAGGATGTGCTTCTTCCGCCGGACAAGACGCCGTTCGCATGGGTGATGTATGACAGCATGGCGACTCCTCAGATTGAAAAGGGCAAGTGAACCATGGCTCAACAGAATCAAGTGCTTTGCATCGACGTCGGCGGAGACAGCATCAAAGCCGCCGAGTTTTCGTACATTCCGGGCGAAAGTCTGATCCTTGAACGTTTCGCATACAGCGAATATGGATCGGAGGAAGGGCAGGTCTCCAAGGAGACCGTGATTCAGACTCTGACAGAGGTTCTTTCCATCAACAACTTCGCCGCGAAGGACGTGCATGTTTCCATTTCCGGAAACAACGCTTTCATCCGTTTTGTGAAGATTCCGGCGATGACCACGGACAAGGACAAGATTCGTGAAATCATCGCTTACGAAGCGAAACAGACGATTCCCTTCCCGATGGACGAGGTCGTTTGGGATTCCCAGATGATTGAAGCTCCTGAGGACGATGGCGGAAACGAAATCGACGCCATGCTCGTCATCGTCAAGAACGAAGAAGTGACGCGCATCGTGGACGTCGTCGAGAAGTTCGGCAAGCGCGTCAATCTGATCGAAGTCGCGGCGACGGCCTCCTACAATTCGGCGCGCGCGAACGGGATCGGCGATACGCAGTGTGAAATGCTTCTGAACATCGGCGGACACTGTTCCACGCTCGTGTTCATCGACGGCAAACGCTTCTTCGTTCGCACGATTCCGATTGCCGGCGACGCCATCACTCAGCAGATCGCGAAAGAGTTCAATATCCCTTATGCAGAAGCGGAGGAGATGAAGCGCAAGCATGGCTTCGTCGCGCTCGGCGGCGCCTACGAGGAGCCGGATTCCGAAGTCGCGGCGACCGTCTCCAAGATCGTCCGCAACGTCATGACGCGTCTGCATGGAGAGATCAATCGTTCGATCAATGTCTACCGCGCGTCGCAGCACGGACGCAAGCCGGAGAAGCTGTATCTTTCCGGCGGAACCAGCATTCTGCCCTATGCGCCGCGATTCTTCTCCGAGAAGCTGCGGATTCCGGTCGACTACTTCAATCCCTTTCAGATCATCAATCTCGGCGCA
>CAZAAM010000033.1:0-9882 GCA_964483055.1 uncultured Victivallales bacterium | reverse complement strand
TCTGTACGGGGAAACCATCGGTCTCGCCCTGCGCCGAATCGGATCTTCTCCGATAGAAATCTCTCTTACGCCGGAGCATGTCAAGAAGCAGTACGCCTTCAACATGAAGCGTCCGTACTTCTACGCGACGGCCGTCGTGGCGCTCCTTGCTCTCGGAATCTCCTTCTGGTCCTCCGATCGTCAGAAGAGCGTCATTCAAGCGAAGGAAAAGAAGTTCAGTCAGTTCACGCAGGAGAAGGAGCGCATCCAGACGGCGGTTCGTCGCGCGAATTCGATTCTGCAGGAAACGCAGAAGCAGTATCAGGAAACCCTGGAGCTTCTTGCTCGCCGCAACAACTGGATCGCCTTCTACGAGCTGTTCAAGGATTGCATTCCATCGAACGTTTGGTTTTCCTCCATTTCCGTCGCGGCTCTTCCTGACGACAATCCTTTCCGCACGCAATCGGAAGACGAGGCGGCTTCGCGCAAGCGTTCCGCGTCTCAGAACGATATTCTTCCGGAAGGCGAACAGCTTCCGACCGAGCCGATCTGGCTGAATTTGGACGGATACGTTCTTTGCCGGAGCCGCTCCAGCAAGGGAGCCGACACTTCCGCCGCAATCAACGTCTTTCAGGGAAAACTGTCGAACAGCGGCCTGTTCGACATCAAATCCAACGAGGAATTCAATACGCATTACTTCGACGACATCGCGCATGATTACGACGTGAACGTGCGCCATTTCCATCTTTCCGTGCCGTTGAAGCATCCCATCAATTCCGCAGAGTTTGAGAAGCTTCTTTCCGAGCGGCTCGCCATGCGCGACGCCCAAGCGGAAGCGCCCGCGAAAACGGCGGCGTCGGAAGCCGGAGAGGAAGGAGCCGGGCAATGAAGAATTTCATCAAGAAAAACCCCTTTCTGTTCATCGTCGTCACGCTTTCAACGATCGTCTGCCTTTATTTTCTCTTTGAGATCATCAGCGGCCATTCGGAGATCAATGACAGCATTGAAAAAATCGATGCCAATACGGAAAAGGTGGAGCGAATCAATCGGGCGCATGATCCGAACTTCGTCAAGCAGAGCGAGCGTCGCATCATGGATGATTCGCTTCGTTTGAAGGAATACAACGAGCTTTTGCGGCGTCGCTTCGGCAAGCCGAATCGCGTCGCGCTGCAGCACTTCCTTTCCACGCTGGGCGGTCAACAGACTCCTGGCGCGCCCGCGATTGACAGCGATGCGAACGTGCAGGAGAAGCTCTCAGCCAACGCTACCACCGACAAGGATTTCAGCGATGTGACGGAGGAGACGCTCCGCGCCGTGCTGAAGGAGCTTTGGGAGAAGGCCGTCGAAGACAAGCGAGAGACAGGAGTCTACGACAAGATTCCGAACAATAGGGACATCGAAGACGTGCGCAACGAACTGTTCGCTCTTTTGAGAGAGCGAATCATCTCGCAGGGCGATGCGAATCGCCTGGAGGCGCGCGCACGCCGCTTCGACTTGGCGTTCGAGTTGTTCACGCAGGACATTCAAAAGGGGACGCTTGAACGGATCGATTCTGTCGCCGCGCAGCAGGTCTTCCTGGATGCGCTCGGACTTCCGCGGCAGAAGGAGCCGCGCAAGTGTCGCGCGTTCGTCGAGGCGATGTGTCGGGCGTACAACGAATCGGATTTGATTCCAGGCTACTTGGAGAAGCGTAAAAACGCCGAAGCGGCGCAGAAGGAGCTGAAGACCGCAGATCCGAAAAAGCAGATCGAGGTCTATGACTTCCTTTGCGCGCGAGACGTCATGACGGAAAGCAAGCCGCCGAATCCCGGCCGCGTCATTTCGATCATGCGCAACTTCCAGATTTTGGAGGATCTGTTCCGCCGGATGAAGGAAGCGGGAATTCAGGATTTGGTTTCGATTTCCGCGGAGCAGGACAACTTGTCTTCGGGCGACTTCCTGTCCTATGCCTATACGATCACGGTCAAGTCGAATCTGAATGAAATCGGCGCGTTCGTCAACAGCCTGCATTCCGCATGCGATTCGAACCGCGTTTATGTCATTCGCAAGATGTCGTTCCTTGGCAATCCGGAGGAAGCGCCCTCCGCCGACAAGACCGTGATCGGTCATTTGGATGCGATTGCGGCGGCGGAAGCGGCGTCGAAGGCGAAGGAAAAGGCGGATGCGGACGGTTCCAAGGAAATCCCGGTCGCGCCGGCGGCGAAGGATGAAACGAATACGTTCACGGAAGTCTTTCCGCTTTCCAATCCGAAGAATCCCGAATACGGCATGGTCCTGCTTGGAGGACGTCGCGAGGTCACATGCGTGATCGAAGTCGAATACCTGCTGTATCAGGCGGACAATCTCTTCAAGCAATAATCGGGAGATCAAAGACATGTCTATTGCAACATCATTGCGCGCGCTGTTCAAAAACCATTATGAGAAAATCATCTTGGTCTTTTTGCTGATTGCGTTCGCGATTCTTCTGTTCGTGCAGATTCAGGTCGTTCAGGTTGCGCAGAACAAGAAGGTCGACGACAAGATCGGTCGCAAAGAGCAGCCGTCGGACTACAAGTCGATCGATTTCGCGAACGGAAACGAATACAAGCCCGATCGCATCTTTTCGACCGAACTCGAACTGAAGTTCCGCGACGACGCCGAGGCGGCGAAATCGGAACGCACGAACGTCATGGTGCCCTTCCGTCTTGCCGAGTGCATTTCCTGTCATAATCTGATTCCGGAGCATGTCTTTCCCCCGAAGGGCTCGGAAAAGCCCGGCGCATGCCCCGTCTGCGGCGCGGTCATTCAGCCTCGCGAGACGGATGAAGTCGCCGTAGTCAAAGTAGAGGATCCCGATCTGAACAAGAACGGCATTCCGGACGTCTGGGAGCAGCAGCATGGCCTGCAGACGCCGGAAGAGATTGCGCCGGACAGCGACATTGACAAGGACGGCTTCACGCTTCTGCAGGAATTCAAGGCGAATACGGATCCGCGCGACCCGAAATCGCATCCCGCCTACATTACGGAGACGGTGATTCGGGAAGTCAAGGACATTCCGGTGGCCGGTCTTACGCTGATCAATCTCGTTGTCAGCGGAAACGACCGCGATCGCTGGCGCGCCGACTTCCGCACGCGCTCGAAGAAGCGCCGCGGACGCGCGTCCTCCGAACTTGTTTTCATCGGCAAGACCTTCGAACACAACGGCGAAATCTACACCTTGCTTGACATCGCCAACGACAAGGCGATCATTCAGCGCAAGGGATCGAAGGACACGATCGAATGTTTCCGCAATCGCAAGATCGTGGATTCCGCGAAGCTCGCGGTCTTTTACAACAAGGCTCTGAAGAAGACGTACACGGTTCGTACGGGCGGCAAGCTCACGCTTGGAGACAAGGACGTCGGCGAGGAGATTTATCCTGTCATTTGGAATCCGCAGAATCAGCGCATCGAACTTAGCGGCGCAGAGGGCGGAAGCCTGATTCTGCTTCCGACGGAAGCCGCGCCGGAAGGAGGAGAAGCCAAGGAGGAAGACGGCGCGAAACGCGGATCGGACGCAAAGACGAAGAAGGTAAGCGACGACCCGTTTGCAAAGTGAGCCCATTATTTTCAACAATGAAATGAATCAAATAACGCGCGAATGAAGAAAAAACAAAACAAGGATGGAGTCAAGATGATGAGATCGTATTGTAATCTCCGGAGATCACTGCTGCCCGCATTGGCGTTGGCCCTGATCGCCGGAGCCGCTGACCTCGCCGCGCAGGAAACATTGACTGTCGCAACATCAGCGGACGAAAATGCGTCGACCGAGGCTCTCGGAACACAAAAAGAGCAGGAGCTTGAAGCCGCGCAAACGGTCGTCACCGATCTGCTTGGAAAAGCAAAGCTTCGTGCGGAAGAAGGCAATGTCGACGAGGCGTTGGCGCTCTTCCAGCAGGCGGCCGCGGCTGCAGAGAGTTTTCCCATGAAAGGCAAGGGCTTCGTTCTCCAAAAGCGCGTTAACGAAGAAATGAGAAAATACTCCATCGTCATTGCCGAAGACATGTTCGTCGAGGCTCGCAACGAGTTTCTGAATCTCACCCAGCTTCGCAACTCGCCGGAAGCGATCGCAGACGCGAAAAAGGTTCTCAACTCGCTTGCGGATGCGCTCGGAATTTATTATTTGGGAGTCAAGCCCGGCGTCGGATACGATGCGGACGATCTGAAGAAGAAAATCGATGCGGATCCGCTGGGAGACAGCTCCTTCGGAGCGCGCGTGGAAAAGATTCGTCAGGAATGCGAAGAGTTCATCGCCGCGCAGGAATATGTCAACGACACTTCGCTCGAAGCATTGGATCCGCGTTACAAGGATCGCCAGCTTGAAATTCGCAAGCTGCTTCGTCAGGCGGAGCATTTGTACAAAACAAAGCAATACGACCTCGTCCGGGACAAGGCGGAGCAGGCTCTCGTTCTCGATCCGTACAACGAACAAGCCATCTTCCTCCTGAACAAGACGTATCGCCGTCTTTACGAAATCGCCGATCAGCGCCTTTACAACGAAATGCTCAAGGATCGCGCGGCGACAGAATGGACGTGGGTGGAAGCCGTGCCGGAGTCGACGAACTTCGTTCGCGAGCAGCCGCGCGAATATCGGAGCGCGGACAAGAAGCTTTTCGACCGGATGAACAACATCATTCTGCCGAACGTATCCTTCCGCGACATTGACGTTGCAAAGGCGATCATCTATTTGCGCGACGAAAGCAAGAGTCGCGATCCGCAGGGCAAAGGCATCGACATTGTGATCATGCCGGCCGTGACGCGCAGCGGCAAGACCGTGACGCTGGAGCTTGACCAGATTCCCATGTATGAAGCGGTGCGCTACGTGTGCAAGCAGACCGGCTTCGCGTTTCAGCTGAACGACAACGCCGGAACGCTGACGATCGGCGACCCGACCGACATGGAAGAAATGGTGCGCGAAGTCATTCCGGTTCGCCAGAGCGTGATCGAACGCATCACGGGCGTCAGCTTGAGCGCGCGCAACAGTTCGAGTTCCGACGACAGCTACTACGATGAAGACTCCTATGGGGACGATTCCTACGGCGATTCGAGCGGCGGCGGACTCGCCGCGCAGGCGTCGGTCGCGAAGAGACAGGAATTCGCCTCTCAGAAGCTTAAGGAACATTTCAAGCGTCTTGGCATTTCCTTCGACAGCCCGCGTACGAAGATCGCTTACGACGTGAAGTCGAGCAAGCTGACGGTCGTCAACACGCCGGAACGCGTGCATTCCCTCGCGGCGGTGATTCGCCAGATGGACGTGGAAAATCCGCTGATTCAGATCGAAGCGAAGATTCTTGAAATCGCGTTGACCGACATGGAAGATCTCGGTTTCGACTGGGTTCTTCAGCATTTGGGCGGCAATGAAATGTGGAACTTCACCATGTCGACGCCTCTCCGCAGCGCGTCCGAGATCGGCATTGATGGCGACAAGCTCATCAACAACATGAACATCCTGCCGAACATCGACGGCGACAATGTGTGGAATCTGTATTTCACGCTGCACGCGCTGGATCAGACGGGACGCACGGAAATTCTTGCGACGCCGAAGGTCGTGACGCTGAACAACGAAGAGGCTACGGTTCAGATGGTTCGCGAGATGTACTTCCCGGAGTCCTGGACGGAGCCCGAAATCAATACGAACTGCGGTACTACGGTCGCGTTCAACCCGTCCTATCCGGAATTCAAGAGCGAGTCGGACAAAGTCGGCATCGAGTTCACGGTGACGCCGACTCTCACGCCCAACAACTTTATGATCGGTCTTGATTTGCGTCCGAGCATCACGGACCTTACCGGCTGGTCCGACTACAGCTACAACTACGTCATGGGCGACTTCGGCGGCGAAGAGGAATACCCGATGACCCTGAAGATGCCGGAAATCTCCGAACGCTCCGTCGTGACGAAGATGACGGTGACGGACGGCGAAACGGTGCTGATCGGCGGCATCCTGCGCGACAGCCAGCGCAAGATGGACGATCGTTATCCGATCCTCGGCGACCTTCCGCTTATCGGACGCCTCTTTTCGATTCAAGCGTCCAATGTTGAAAAGGACAACCTGCTGATTTCCGTCACGACACGTCTGGTCAGCGGCGACGGCACCCCGATACGACCTCTCCTGAATTCCGGCATCCCGGACTACAAGCGATAAGGAGGGACGCGTGATGAACAAACAAGCCACGACATATTTGAAGGAGGTTTCGATGTGCTTCTTCTTCCGTAATGTCCGGAGCGCGGCTTTGGCGACCGTTGCCGGATTCTCTCTCGCCGGCGCCGCTTGGGCGCAGGACGATCTGCTCGCCGAAGAAGTCTCGGATTCGCCAGCCGAAGAGGCGGTCATCGTCGAAGCCGAAGCGCCCGCGACGGAATCTGTCGCAATCGAAGCCGAAGCGCCCGCGACGGAATCTGTCGAGAGTGCGAAGCAGCTCGAAGACGTTTCCGCATCCGCCTCTGCGGTTCTTGCCGCGGAACAGCGCATCGAGCGCGAAAAAACCGCCAAGGACGCGGATGAACTTCAGCGTCTCGCCGTGGCGTCCTATCAGAAGGGCGAATACGAAGAGGCGGTGGACCTGCTTTTGAAGGCGTTGGACATCCTTCAGCCTAAGGATGCAGCCGTCCTTCTTTCCCAGAAGGACACGGAAAAAATTGAAACCCTGAAGCGCATGATCGCCAAGGCGTATTACTATTGGGCGCAGAAGCTCTTCCTGGATGCGGAACGTTCCGCGAACTCTGGAAAGTATGAAGACGCCATCAAAAAATGCGAGGCGGCGAAGGAGATCTATCCTATCAGCTCCGACATCATGGACGAGGCGATCGCACGCTACACTCGGATGAAGAATTCCGCGGACTACAAGAAGGACACTTCCATGGAGGCCGCCTATGCGGACTACAAGGTCCGCGAGCATAACATCGCTCGTCTGATCCGTCAGGGCAAGACCTTTTACAACAACGAGCTCTGGGACAACGCTGCGGAAAAGTTCAATGAAGTCATTTCGCTGGATCCGTACAACGAGACGGCGATCGACTTCCTGAGACGCATCTACATCCGCCGTTTTCGCGTTGGCGAGCTCCGTCGCGACGGCAAGATGATCGACTACAACGGCCGCGTGGTTTGGAATGCGATTGCGCCGGTCATGGTCGATACGGACATTGAGGAAGAGACGACGGAATCGGATGGTCCGATCGTCGGCGACGCCACAAGCAACATCCGGCGCAAGCTGGATACGATTCTCGTCGGACCGATGGATTTCGAAGACGCGCCTCTTGCGGACGTCATTCAATATTTGAAGCGCGCCAGCAAGGACAACGACGTGGATCACATCGGCGTGAACTTCGTGCTTAGAAGCAATACGGGCATTCCTCTTTCGGACGATTCCTCCGGAAGCTATGAAGAAGCCGGCGACGGCGATTATTCCGACGACAGCGGCGACAGCGACGACGAGTACTCGGACGACAGCGACGACAGCGACGATTATGAGGATTCCGATTCCGGCGACTACGGTTCCGAATCGGACGGCGAATCCACCGGCGACACCGCGCCGACCTCTCTGGAGCAGGCGACCGTTACGATCGGCATCGATCAGAAGGGGCCGCTCTCCGACGCGATTCAGAAGATCTGCGCCGCTGCGCAGGTTCAGTATCGCATAGAGGAATATGCAGTCGTGATCGCTCCGAAGAACGTCCCGCTGGACGAGTTCAAGCTGAGTTCCTTCCCGCTTGGACCGAACCTGATCGATGGAACGGACACGAACGAGCCGGAAAAGATCAAGGCCTACTTTGAAGAACGCGGCGTTCCGTTCGCCGCCGGATCTTCGGTCTTCTACGACCGCGACTCCAACAAGCTCTATGTTTACAACACGCAGGAGGCTCTTGCGAGCATCGACACGATCATCAAGGAGATCGACGATGAAATCCGTCAGGTGCTGGTGCATGTCAAGTTCGTAGAAGTCAAACTCGACGATATGCAGGAACTTGGCTTCCAGTACGTCATTTCCCGTGAATCGCCGCGTCCTGCGGACGAATATGCCGGCGCGCTTGGCGACGCTGTTTTCACGATCGACTCGTTCGGCGGCTTCAATGGTTCGGAATCCATGATCATTCAGTCGAACGGTCATTATACGGTCGTCACGCGCGATCCGACGAGCGACGAAACGATTACCGTCGGCAACTCCACGATCACGAACTGGGGCACCAGCATGGTCAGCGGCGAATTGACGCAAGGCGGAACGATCACGATCCCGGCCAACTCCGGCACGTATTACTTCTATCCGTACATGAACGGCGGCATTGAGGCTCAGATGCAGAAGCTGTACGGTTCCGCCGTGACCTTCAGCAACAACGATCCGATCGTCCGCAATGCGACGGACAACTATAACGCTTACGGCTTGACCAGCGCGCGCAACGACGTGATGCTCAACTGGAGCCATCAGAGCTACGGCGGATTCAACATCGACGCCAGCGTGAATGCGCTCGATCAGGCGAATTCCTACGACGTCCTGTCCTCGCCGCGCGTCGCAACGATGAATCAAGAGACGGCTACGATCAAAATGATCACCCGCAAGTACTATCCGTCCTCCTGGTCCGAGGCCGAACTTCAAACGGTCAACGGCTACAACGGAACGACGCCGGTGTTCTCGCCCTCCATCCCGGACTTCAATGACGATCCTCGCGAAGAAGGCATTATCCTTGAAATCACGCCGACCGTCGAGAGCGACAACTACACGATCGGTCTTGACGTCGCGCCTGTCATTCAGGAATTCGACGGCTGGACCGACTACTCCTACGACATTCCGTGGGGCGACTGCGGCACGCTGTATCCGAACACGCTGAAGATGCCGATCATTCAAATGCGCACGGTTCGCACGCATGTGAAGAGCTACGATAACGAAACCATCGTGCTTGGCGGCGTGATTCAGGATCGCATGGATGCGGTTGAAGACCAGTATCCGATTCTCGGCGACATTCCGCTGGTCGGACGTCTCTTCCAGTCCATTGGCAAGAAGAACGAAAAGCGCAATCTGCTGATCTTCCTTACGAGCCATCTGATCCATCCGGACGGTTCTTTGGTTCGCATGGACCAGAACGGAAGCGGACGCGGCTTGCCGAACAATCAGTAAGACGCATCCGGAAATCCGGAACCGCAAAGCGGCTTGGCGGCGACGCCAAGCCGCTTTTTTATTGCGAGAGGGAGCCTTCCCTGAAGTCGCGACGCGCCTGCCAAGGGCGGCTCCATGAAAGAGAATCATCGGCTTATGGGATGAAGCGCATGGAGAAACGCCGCCAAATGCGTGAAGCGGACGCCTTTCCATGAAGCGCAGCTTTCGATATTTTTTGGGTGCGGATCTTGCGTGCATTCAAGCTTCGAGATCCGCCGTCGCTCGAAAGAATCCTGCGAAGAAGCGGCGGGATCGCGCATGCATTCAAGGTTCGAGAGTCTGCGCCTCCGGAGTCGAGAAGCTGATTCGATTTTTCCAAATTGCGGAACAAGGAAGATCTCTTCCATCATAGATGACCTGCTCGCACGCGCATGACGATTTCAGACTTTCACATGCGCAAAAGAAGAAGAGCTTCCGTATTCAGCGCTTTGCCGTCGTCATCCGAAGCGCGCGCAATGATTGAAGAAAAAAGAGCAACCCGTCTGGTTTTCAACGGGGATTGGATCGTGCGATTCGACATGTTTCGACGACTGCTCGCACGGAAGCGTGTTTTTTGCGAAAGAAGGATGTTTTTTCTTTGACAAAATGAAATAATTCGGTTGCATTTTTTAGGAAAGGATGTTATTTTGCTGAGATGCAGCGCAGGAAAAAAAGCGTCGAGCGCGCTCGACGCCATCAAGAACGGCGCTTTGAAACAAGAAATTTCATGTCCGGCGGTCGCGGCCGGGGAAGGTCGGAGAGC
>CAZAAM010000032.1:0-14408 GCA_964483055.1 uncultured Victivallales bacterium | reverse complement strand
CCCGCCATCCTGCTTGCAGACGACGAACACGGCTCGCGCGAAGTGATCGCGAAGCTTTTGCGTCCGAAGTACAACGTGACGACCGCCGAGGATGGCGTCGTCGGCGTGAATCTTTTGGATGCAAAGAATTTCGATTTGGTTCTGACAGACATCCGCATGCCCGGCGCGGGCGGATTCGAAATCCTGAAGAAGACGCTTTCCCTTCCTGATCCGCCGCCATGCATTCTTTTCACCGCCTACGGTTCCATTGAAACGGCAGTGGAGGCGATGAAGCAGGGAGCGTTCGACTTCGTGACGAAGCCTGTGGACATCGAACAGCTGGAGCTCCGTATCGAACGTGCATTGGAGTCGCGTCGCATCAAGACGGAAAACGCTGAATTGAAGAAGAAGCTGGACGCATCCCGTGAAGTCGTTCCATCGATTCTCGGAACATCGCCGGCAATTCGGCGCGTGATGGATCTTGTCCGTCAGGTGGCTCCGACGCGTTCCACTGTCCTGATCGAAGGGGAAAGCGGCACGGGAAAAGAGCTTGTCGCCCGCGCGCTGCATCAGCTGAGCGGACGCAAGGGCGAATTCGTGGCGGTGCATTGCGCCGCCCTGCCGGAGACTCTCTTGGAAAGCGAGCTTTTCGGACATGAACGCGGCGCATTCACCGGCGCGATCGAACAGCGCAAGGGGCGTTTTGAACTCGCATCCGGCGGCACTCTGTTTCTCGATGAGATCGGCGAGATTCCGCTTTCCGTGCAGGTGAAGCTGCTGCGCGTGCTTGAAACGCGCTCCTTCGAACGCATCGGCGGAACGGAGACGCTGATGACGGACGCGCGGATCGTCGCGGCGACGAACCGGAATCTGGAGTCGATGGTCGCCGAGGGAACCTTCCGAGAGGATCTCTACTACCGTTTGAACGTCGTTTCCATTCTCATTCCGCCCTTGCGCGAGCGCGCGGAAGACATCCCGATTCTAGTGCGCGGATTTCTGGAGCAGTTCGCGAAGGATAACGGGAAGGAAGGAATGACGATCTCGGAAGAGGCCATGGCCGCACTCTGCGCCTGCCAATGGCATGGGAACATTCGCGAGCTGCGCAACTGCGTAGAACGCATGGTCGTTCTTTGTCGCACGCAGGAAATAGGAATTGGAAACGTCCCGGTGAACATTCGAGAGAATGTGACTCCGGGAATCGGGAAGACGATCCTCGAAGCGTCGTGCGATCTGGAGAAGAATGAACGAATCCTCATCGAACGCGCATTGAATGAATGCGGCGGCAATCGAAGCCAGGCGGCGGAGAAGCTCGGCATCAGCAGGCGGACGCTTCACCGGAAGCTCAAGCTGTACAACATCGAATGAAGCCGCGGACGACGCGGAGAAGTTTGAAACGGATATGAAACTCGAAAATGCGAAAATGCGCGGGAGCAGACGATGCTGAACGACCGAAACTACATGCGCGGCGGCGCGCAAAGCGGCTTTGACCGAAGCGGCCTGACGGCTCTCTACGGGCTTGTCATCGTCAACGTCTTCTTCTTCCTTTTTCTTCGGCAGAGCCCCGAGCTTTGTCTAAGTCTTCCTGGAATCCGCCATGGGTTGTACTGGGAAGTCGTCACGGCAATGTTCATGCACGCCAACTTCTGGCACATTCTCTTCAACATGTATTCGCTGTATCTCTTCGGCGGAATGATCGCGCCGCGTCTTGGCGCGAAACGATTTCTGGCGCTGTACTTCACGGCCGGAATTGCGGGCAATCTGCTTTGGCTGGCAAACGAAATGTTCGCTGGCCCCTCAGGGATTCTGCTCGGCGCGAGCGGAGCCGTGATGGGCGTGATTGCTGCGAGCGCGATGATGGAGCCTGACGTGCGCCTTTTCATTTTGTTCATTCCGTATCCGGTGAAACTGCGGACGATGGCCCTGGTCTTCTTCGGACTCGACGTGTTCAATGAGATCTTCGCGGGACCGGCGGCCGGAGTGGCGTATCTTGCGCACATCGGCGGCTTCCTGATCGGCGCTGGGTTCGCGGCGATCTTCCTCAAGTCCTTCATTCGCTGGAATCCGTTTTCCTTTCTGGCCGGCGGGGGACGCGCGTCGCAGGGATGGGGAGGCGAAGGATCCCGCAGTCAAAGAACGCCGCCTCCGGGCTGGTCTTGCACGATGTCGGATGCGCCGCGTCCGAACGCCGGCTCGTTTTCACACGGCGGCCGCGTCTCTCAGCAGGAGCTCGATCGTCTTCTGGACAAGATTTCGCGCGACGGCATCAACAGTCTGACGGAAGAGGAACTGGCGCGCCTGCGCCTGGCCAGAGAACAGATGAGAGGTCGATGACGCCGCGTTCCGTTTGACACGAAGAAAGACATTCTCTCGCATTTTATGACCCTCCCGATGGATGATGAAAGGAAAACAAGAATGAACATCTACTGGATTACAGCCGAAGCCGTTCCCTTTGCAAAAACCGGCGGACTCGCCGACGTTTCCGGAGCGCTTCCGGACGCGCTCGCGGATCGGGGGCATAACGTTTCCGTCTTCATGCCCTATTGGAAGCAGCAGATGGGGGGAAAGAACATCCGTTTCACCGGACGCTTCGACATGCTTCCGATTCCCTTCGGACCAGGAAACACGGAATTCGCCACCGTTCATTTTCTGAAAGTGAAGAAAGGACTGACCTTCTATTTTCTTGAATTCAACCGCTTCTTCGACCGCCCTCGTCTGTATGACTGGAACGGGAAGGAGTACGACGACAATGCGGATAGGTTCATCTTCTTCTGCCGGGCGGCGATGGAATTCGCGATCAAGATGAAGATGAAGCCGGATATTTTGCATGCGAACGACTGGCATGCGGCGCTGTGCTGCGTCTATCGCCGCAGCTGGCTGTATGACGGCACGCGCACTTTCCGCAACTGCCGCACGGTCCTTACGATTCACAACATCGGCTATCAGGGCGTCTTCTGGAAGGAGAAGCTCAATTGCACGGGGCTTGGCTGGGAGTTCTTCAACTACACTTGTCTGGAATATCACGACTGTCTGAACTTCCTCAAGGGCGGCATTATGACGGCCGACATGGTGAACGCTGTCAGTCCGACCTATGCGCGGGAGATCCTTTCTCCCGCCTATGGATTCACGCTTGACGACGCGCTCCGCAACTGCGACGCGCGCGGGCGTTTGCGCGGAATCTTGAACGGAATCGACATAAAGGAATGGGATCCGGAACACGACAAGCATCTGGCTCATAAGTTTTCCGCGGACGATCTCTCCGGAAAGGCGCAGTGCAAGGCGGACCTTCAACGTCTATTCGGGCTTCCTGTGCGTCCGGACGCCCCGCTGTTCTGCACGATTTCCCGTCTTGCCTCGCAGAAGGGGCTCGACGTGTTCGCATCCGGATTGGAACATCTGCTTTATCACAAAGACTATCAGTTCATCGTCATCGGAAGCGGCGACGAATACCTGCAGAACTGGTTCAATTATCTGCATTGGAAATATCCTCAGAAATTCGGCGTCTACATCGGCTATGCGCCTGACATGGTCTCCCATCTTGCGGAGGCCGGATCCGATTTCTTCGTCATGCCGTCCCGCTATGAGCCTTGCGGCTTGAATCAGATGTACAGCATGCGCTACGGAACGCTTCCAATCGTGCGCAACACCGGCGGACTCGCGGATACGGTCGTCAACTACGTCGATGGCAACGCGGAAAAAGCGAGCGGCTTCTCCTTCTACGATCTGACCCCGGAGGCCCTGGACAACACCATCATGTGGGCGGCCGGCGTTCGCGAGCGGGAACCGGAAGCATTCCGACGCATGATCCGAAACGCCATGACGACGGATTTCTCCTGGAATCGCACGGCCGGCAACTACGAGCGGATGTATCAGGATGCTCACGAGTGACTTCCATTATGAACTTCCGCCGGAACTGATCGCGCAGGAACCGTCCGAAAAACGCGGAGACGACCGGACTCTCGTGCTCGATCCGCGCTCTGGCGCAATGGAAATCCGCCCGTTCGAAGATCTTCCGCTCTTCCTCAGGGAAGGGGACGCGATCGTGCTGAATAATACGCGAGTCATCCCTGCGCGCATGTTCGCCAGAAAGGAGACGGGAGCGAAAATCGAACTCTTCTTTCTGAATCCGGATACCGGAAGCCGCTGGATCTGCTTCGTACGAGGAGCAAAGCGTCTCAAGCCGGGAATGGAGCTGCGGCTTCTCAACGAAACCGGGGCGGAATCGCCATATCGCGCCATCCTGGAAGAAAAACGACCGGACGGGACGTGCATCGTTTCGCTGCCCGGCGATCCGAAGGAAGCGTTCGACGTCTGCGGACGTCTTCCGCTCCCTCCTTATATTCGCCGCCAAAGCGAGCCCTTGGATTCCGTTCGCTATCAGACGATCTACGCCGTCCGCAAGGGAGCGGTGGCTGCGCCGACGGCCGGACTTCATTTCACGGAACGAACGTTCGCCGCCCTGCGCGAGCGCGGCGTTCGGCGCGTGGAACTGACTCTGCATGTCGGCGCCGGAACGTTCAAGCCGGTTCAGGAATCGCAGATTGAAGACCATAAGATGCATTCCGAGCGGTACGAATTTTCGGAAGAGGCCGCGAGCGAATTGAACGCCGTCCGCGCGTCCGGAGGGCGCATTCTCGCAGTTGGAACGACGTCGCTCCGCACGTTGGAATCCTGCGTGGACGGCGACGGCGTCTTTCATGCAGGGCAGGGCGAGACGGACATCTATATCCATCCTCCGTACAAGGTTCGTTCCGCGGACATGCTTCTAACGAACTTTCACCTGCCGGAAAGCACGCTCCTTATGCTTGTCTCCGCATTCGCGGGAATGGATCCGATTCGGAAGGCTTATCAGCTCGCAATCGCCGAACGAATGCGTTTCTTCAGCTACGGCGACAGCATGCTGATCCTCAACAAGGGGTGATCCATGAATGGGTTCCGTCCCAGCGACATTCCCTCGAAGCCCGGCTGCTATATCTATCGGGATCGTTTCGGAGCCGTGATCTATGTCGGCAAAGCGGCGAATCTGCGACGCCGCATGTCGCAGTACTTTCAGCCTTCGCGCACGCGCCGAGCCGATCCCAAGCTTAGGTCTCTGATTCATTCGATCGCAACGTGGGAATTCATTGCCGTTCGCACGGAAGACGAAGCGCTTCTTTTGGAATCCCGCCTCATCAAGGAGTATGCGCCGCATTACAACGTACTGATGCGCGACGACAAGCGCTACCAGATGCTGAAGATTGATCTGACGGAAACCTTTCCCCGTCTCAGGTTCGCCCGAGTCAAGAAGGACGATTCATGTCTTTACTTTGGCCCGTTCCCTAAAGGCGGCGCGCTTCATATGACGGCGGATTTTCTCGTTCGCCGCTTCATGCTTCGAACATGCAAGAGCGCCAACCCTGACGCGACGGACCGCGCTCACTGTCTCGCCGGAACGGTGCGCGACTGTTGCCGCCCCTGCATGGGCGAAGTCTCCGCGGAAGAATACATGCGCCGCGTCGAGGCGTTGATCGCGGTTTTGAACGGAGATACGAAAGAGGTGTCCGAGGTTCTCAAGGAGCGCATGGCGCAGGCAGCTCAGAAGAAGCAGTTTGAAAAGGCGGCCATGCTGCGCGACGTAGCGGACAACCTGGACTGTCTGTTTCGCGTGCGGCGACGCGACATGGCGAATATTCGGCTGCCATCCCTTGCGCCCGGTCCGCAGGCGGTCAGGGAGCTTGCCGAAGCGCTGAAGCTTCCGCGCGAACCGAACTCCATTGAGTGCTTCGACATCTCCAATATCTCCGGCACCCTTGCAGTCGCAAGCATGGTGCATTTTACGGCAGGGCGGCCTGACAAAGCGAAGTACCGTCGTTTTCGCATTCGCACTGTAGAGGGGCCGAACGACTTCGCCATGATGCGCGAGGCTGTGATGCGTCACTTCACGCGTTTGCTGACGGAAAAACGCCCGATGCCGGATCTTCTGATGGTGGATGGCGGGAAAGGACAGCTTTCGAGCGCGATCGAAGCTCTTGCGGAAACGAACTGCCCGCCTTTTCCAGTGATCGGTCTTGCCAAGAAGCACGAGGAAATCTTCGTGCCCGGCCGTTCCTCGCCTTATGTCCTTCCGTTGGATGGCAACGCCGTAAAGCTGTTGCAGGCGGTTCGCGACGAGGCGCATCGCTTTGCGATTGCCTACCACAGAGAGCTGCGCTTGAAGGCGATTCGGAATTCGATTCTGGATGAAATCGAAGGAATCGGCGACGTACGCAAAGCCGCGCTTCTGCGCGAATTCGGTTCGGTTCGCGCACTGCGGAAGGCCACGCCGGAAGAGATAGCGCGGCGCGTACATGGAATCGGAGAGGATTTCGCGCGGACGATTACGGACTATCTCGCGGCTCACGCTGCGGATGGAGAAGTCGATCCCTTATGACGTTTTTCGCTTGCTTTTCCGGAAAAAGCGGATATTGTATTGTTTTCGCAGCAACATGCATTCTTCCATAAATCATAGATACGGAAAGGAATCCTCTCATGTCTCTTGAATCCGCAAAGGCCTTTTGCGTCCGCTTGATGGCGGATGATGAATTCCGCGGAAAAATCGGCTCATGCGCGACTGCGGCGGAGATCGTCGACGCGCTCAAGGCGGAAGCCTATGACTTTTCGCGTCACGACCTGCTGAAAGTGATCGGCGAACTGAACGGGCAGCCGGTTGAAATGGAACAGCTGACCGCCATGGTCTGCGACGTATACGAGCAGGAGATCAAGTCCGGCAAGGACGGTTCCGTCGAAGCCGTGAAGGAGTGGCTTTCCTCCTTGCGCTGACGCGCGACTTCATTGAAGCCGTTTCATGCGAAGAATCGGGCGCTGACGTTTGTGCGACGTCAGCGCCTTTTTGTCTCAATTTCACAGAGCCTCCTCCTCGAAAAACCATGTTGGCACGCCTTATGCTCATTTCAAAATGTCGGAGTTCAATTGAAACGACGCCGGGCGACCGGCGGACAACAAAAAACATGGAGGCCCGTTATGATGAATGCATTGACCAGACATGATGCGAAAGAGAACGAACACGGACTGGATCGTTGGTTCGGTGCGATGCTCAACCCGTTCTTCCCTGAATTCATGCAGGGAGACTTTGCAGGACCGCATATCGAACTGGAAGCCGAACCGGACAAGATTACTGCCAAACTGGCGATTCCGGGATGCAGGAAGGAGGATATCGACGTCGAAGTCTGCGGAGACTGCATGACAGTCAAGGCTCGGAGGAAAATCAAGGAGTGCGACGGCAGAAAGCATTTCATCCGCAGGGAATGCGCGAGCGAATCCTTTGAAGAGACGGTTCGTCTTCCCGCGAACGTCAAAGGAGGGGAGACGAAGGCGGAATACAAGGATGGCGTCCTGCAGATCGTCATGCCGCGCCTGACGCCGCGGGAAGAGCGTCGCGCGATCGAAGTCAAGTAATTCGGAAAAAACGCATTGAAACGAAAACGCACGAGCAAAGGAGATTGCATTATGGAAGAAATGAAGAACAACGGCATGGAATACGTCAACGTGTTGGCTCCCGCCGATATTTTGGAGGGAGAGGATGCTGTGACGCTGTGGTTTGAGGTGCCCGGAGCTTCCAGCAAGACGGTCGATGTGGAGGTGCGGAACCGCATTCTGAGCGTTTCCGCGGAAAGCTCCCTGAGGCGCGGCGGACGTCCGGTTCGCTATCAGCGCGAATTTCAGCTGTCGGACGTCATCGACGTGGAGAAGATCACCGCGGAAACGAAGGACGGCGTTCTGACTCTGACTCTTCCGAAGTCGGAACAGGCGAAAGTCCACAAGATCAAGGTGTCGTAACTCGTTTATGATCGAACGAAGACAGGGGCGTCCGGGAAAGGCTTCTTTTTCGGACGCCCTTTTCGCGCGCTCCGCGCTTACGGCGATTTTTTTGACGTTATGAATGCGAAACTTTGTTCCCCGTGAATCGAAAGCCGGATGGAGAGAATTTTTCGCAAAACTTCTTCGCATGGGACCGTGAAAGCGCTCGAAAAAAGAGAAATCAATGCTATATTATCATAATGCTTCCGTTCTGAGGAAGAAGATGTCACGCGAAACAAGCATCCGATTCGAGGTGGACCATGACCGCAATCACAACGTTGATTCAAATGATCGTCAATTCCGTTTCCGCGCCGGCGACCCTGCTTTCCGCTTTTCCTTCCTTCGGCGCATGCGTCCTGCTTTTCCTGATCGCGGCCGTCTGGCTTTTGAGCGGCTTTCTGACTCTTCGCCCGAATCGTCCGATCCTGACCTTCGCCTTCGGTCTGATTCTTCCTGTCGTCGCGCCTCTGGCGCTCTTCCTCTGCGAGCGCGGCTTCTCCTTCCGCAAGGCGCAGCCCGCTCCGTCCGATGTTTCGCCTGCAATTCCGAATGACCTTGCAGAGACAGTCGATCCTTCCGCCCCGCTGACTCCGACCCAGGAGACTTTCCGCGAACTCCATGATACGAACGTCGGCGCGCGAATTCGTCTTGTCGACGGAAGCGAAATCGTCGTCGCCTCCGTAGCGGACGCCATGGAGAAACTGTGCGTGCTGACGCTTGAGAACGGTCAGACCGTCCGCTTGCCGTACGCGAAAATGGAATCGATCGTCAAACAATAACACTCATACAGGATACGCACTATGTTCAAGCCGGTTTCCGGGACGAACCAATTCCCGGCCATGGAAGAGTCCAACCTCAAGTTTTGGAACGACAACAGAGTCTTTGAAAAATCCGTCTCTCAGCGCGAGGGAAACCCGGAATTCCTTTTCTACGACGGGCCTCCGTTCGCGACCGGACTGCCGCATTACGGGCATCTGCTCGCCGGCACGATCAAGGATGTCATTCCGCGCTATCAGACGATGCGCGGGAAGCATTGCGAACGCGCATTCGGCTGGGACTGCCATGGCCTCCCTGTCGAGTATGAAATGGAAAAGCAGCTGAAGCTCAACGGAAAGAAAGAGATCGAAGACTACGGAGTGGATCGGTTCAACGAAGCTTGCCGCGGCATTGTTCTTCGCTACACCAAGGAGTGGGAGACGATCGTCAAGCGCATGGGGCGCTGGGTTGACTTCGAACACGGCTACCGCACCATGAATCTGAACTACATGGAATCGATCTGGTGGGTCTTCAAACAGCTCTGGGACAAGGGGCTGATCTACGAGGGCTACAAGATCCTTCCGTACTGCGCGCGCTGCTCCACGCCGCTCTCCAACTTCGAGGCCAATCAGGGGTACAAGGAGGTTTCCGATCCCGCAATCACCATCCGCTTCGCGCTGAAGGATGAACCGAACGCATACGTTCTTGCGTGGACGACGACTCCATGGACCCTGCCTTCCAATATGGCGCTCGCCATGGGACCGGACATCGATTACGTCAAAGTCAAGGACGGCGATGAATTTTATATCCTTGCAGAGGCTCGTCTTGGCGCGTACTACAAGCCTCAGGACGCGCCGGAGATCATCGCACGCTTCAAGGGACGCGACATGCTTGATCGTCATTACGTTCCCTTGTTCGATTTCTTTGCGGACTACGAGTCGAAGGGCGCTTTCCGCATTATCAACGCCGACTATGTCAGCACGGAGGACGGAACAGGCATCGTGCATATTGCGCCTGGTTTCGGCGAAGAGGACGCAGCGGCGGGAAAGGCCAGCGGAGTTCCGGACGTCTGCCCGATCGATGCGGAATGCCGCTTCACCGCCGCAGTGCCGGACTACGCAGGGCGCTACGTGAAGGATGTCGACAAGGACATCATCCAGCGTCTCAAGGAAGAACGCAAGCTGGTTCACCGCAGTACGATCAAGCACAATTATCCGCACTGCTGGCGCGACGATTCGCCGCTGATCTACAAGGCCGTCTCCACCTGGTTCGTCCGCATCGACCCGATCAAGGAGAAGATGCTCCGCGCGAATGCGCAGATGAACTGGGTGCCCGCCCACATCAAGGAAGGGCGCTTCGGAAAATGGCTTGAGAATGCTCGCGACTGGGCGATCAGCCGCAATCGCTATTGGGGCTGCCCCCTCCCGATCTGGCGCAACGAGGAGACGGGAGAGGCCGTTTGCGTCGGATCCGTTGCGGAGCTGGAGAATTTGACCGGCACGAAAGTGACGGACATTCACAAGCATTTCGTGGACAATCTGACGATCAAAAGCGCATCCGGCGCGGTCCTGAAGCGCGTTCCGGAAGTGCTCGACTGCTGGTTCGAGAGCGGATCCATGCCTTATGCGCAGAAGCATTATCCCTTTGAAAACAAGGAAGCCTTCGAAAAGGGTTTTCCCGCTGACTTCATTGCGGAAGGACAGGATCAGACCCGCGGATGGTTCTATACTCTGACAGTGCTCGCCGCCGCGCTCTTCGATAAGCCCGTCGCTCGAAACGTCGTCGTGAACGGCATGGTGCTTGCGGAAGACGGACAGAAGATGTCGAAGCGTCTGCGGAACTATCCGGATCCCATGTACATCATCGGGACTTACGGTGCGGACGCCTTGCGTCTTGTCCTGCTCGGTTCTCCTGTCGTGCGCGCGGAAGACCTGAAGTTTTCCGAAGATGCTGTGCGTGAAGTCATGCGCAGCGTGATTCTGCCCGTTTGGAATTCCTTCAGCTTCTTCACAACCTACGCCAACCTTGACGACTGGCGGCCCGTCGACGGCGAATGCAAGGCGCCGGAAAATCCATCGAATCCACTCGACCGCTGGATTCTCTCGTCGCTTGCCGACATGGTCGCTGAAATCCGCGCTTCCATGGACGCCTATCAGCTTCAGCGTGCGGCGAACCGTTTCGAAACCTTTGTGGAGTCGTTGACGAACTGGTACATTCGCCGCAGCCGCCGTCGCTTCTGGAAGAGTCAGAACGACGTCGACAAGCAGGAAGCCTATGCGACTCTTTATTATGTGCTGATGACCTTTGCAAAGGCGGCCGCACCATTCATTCCGTTCATCACGGAAGAGATCCATCGCACCCTTCGCACGCCCGGCATGCCGGAGTCCGTGCATCTTTGCGACTTCCCCGAACCTGAAACGTGGCGCCGCGATGAAACCCTGGAAAAACAGATGGATGCCGCAATGCGCGCCGTTTCGCTCGGTCGCAATCTGCGCAAGCAGACGTCTCTCAAGGTTCGTCAGCCGCTGGCTTGCGCGCATCTCGTCTCCATCGATCCCGCCGTCCGGAAGCTTTTGGAAGCCGGCAAGTCGATCATCGCCGACGAATTGAACGTCAAGAAAATCGAGATCGTAGCCGATGAAGAGAATCTGGTTCGTCTTTCCGCAAAGGCGAATTTCAAGAAGCTCGGCGCGCGGCTTGGTCCGAAGATGAAGGCGGTTGCGGCAAAGATCGCCGCTCTTCCATCGGGCGTCATCGCGTCCATTCTCGGCGGAACGCCGTACGGCATGGACCTGGAAGACGGCGCAGCATGCGAATTGACGGCGGAAGACATCGTGGTCAATCGCGAGGAGAAGCCTGGCCTTTGCGTGGCCGCCGACGAGTTCCTGACGATTGCGCTTGATACGGTTCTGACGGACGATCTGAAGGCCGAAGGATATGCGCGGGAACTGGTAAGCAAGATTCAGAACTTGCGCAAAGAGCGCGGATTCGAGGTGTCCGATCGAATCTCTGTCCGCGTGCGTGCCGGACAAGCTCTCTGCGACGCCTTGAACGCGCATGCGGACTACGTCCGATCCGAGACCCTTGCCAACGAATTGAACTGCGTCCCGACGGAGACGAAAGACGAGCTCAAGGACGAAATCAACGGTCTTGCATGCGCCATTGAAGTCGAAGTGAAAAACATCTAAAGGTAAAAGAATCATTTTCGTAGAAGGAGACCAGACATGCCTTATCTGATGAAGTGCACGAAGTGCGGCGTTCTCGGCGAACTCGACGAGTATATGGCGGAATTCGACTGCCCGCAATGCGGAGGACGCATGCTCCCCGAGAACGGACAGAGCGTCACGCCGACCGTTTCGATTTCGCGTTCGCAGATCGAGCAATACAAGGTCGCCAAAGCGGTGAACGTTGGATTCGGCAATTTCGGAGCGGCGATCGCGACGACGACCTCGACGCGGCTCCATGCGCTGTCTCCTCAATCTTATGCGCCCGTTCAGCCCGTCTCCGAACCTCCTGATGCGGCGAGCCCTGCGCCCGTTCCGGAAGAATCCTCTCCGGCTCCGGCCAAGAAGACGGTTCATGCCGGAAAGAAGTTCACGATCGGAAAAACCAAGTCTGCGGACGGACAGAAAAAGGTCTTCATAAAGCCCGAGTCGCATGTCCAGAAAGAGGCGGAAGAGACTCCTGCCGCACAGCATCTTGCAAAGCCGGGGCTCCATCTGAAGCGATCTCAATCGGATGCGCCTGCGCAGCATTTCACGAAGCCCGGAGGACATCCTCATTTGGTCAAGCGGCAGCAGCAGACTCCGCAGTCGGAAGCGCCGATTCCTGTCGCTCAGGCTGTCGAACCAGTCGTTGCACAGCCTCAGGCTCCCGCTTATGTCGAGCCTGTCGTTGCACAGCCGCAGCCGCCCGCAGCCGAGCCTGCTCCGAAATCGACCTATGTCGCCCCCGCCGCTTATGTCCCTCCAACGCCCAAGACGGCCGTTTCCGCCTCTCCTTCGGCGTATGTTGCGGAAACTCCTGATGTTGCGGCTGAGTCCGCCGTCAATGCCGCGGATCTCCTTGCCAGAGAACAGCGCATCGCATCCATCGAAGCGACGCTCATCGCCTCGCAGGCCGCTCTGCAGGAACAACAGACGGCGATGAATGCCATGAAGAAGGAGCTTGCCGAGGAACAGGAGTCGGTCCGGATTCAGCAGACTGCGCTGCAAAATGAACGAAGCGCATTCGCTCAGGAGCGAGCCGAATTGGAAAAGCTCCGTGCGGAAGCCCTGGCAGCACAGGAGCATGCGAAGAAAGAAGCTGAAATCGCTTCTCAGTCTCTTGCCGAGGAGAAAGCGAAAGCGGAAGCCGCCGCCAAGGTTCTTGCCGAGGAGAAAGCCAAGGCGGAAGAAGAAAGCAAAATGCGTCAGGAAGAAGCCGAATCCCTGAAAAAGGAGTTCGAAGCCATGAAGAAGGAACTGGAAGCGAATCGCGCCGCCATGGAAGAGCTGAAGAAAAAGGCCGCAGAGTCGTCGCAAGGCGCCGAAAAGCCAGATGAATCCGGAGCCGCGTCGGAAAAGGATTCCTCCAAGGAAACGAATCCGAAAACCATGAACGACGACAAGGGCGAGAATGCAGCTGATGTCGAGAATGGGGAAAGTTCTCCCGAAAACAAGGAATCGGAATCCGTTGAAGAGGCGAAGTCCGCCTCCGAAAAGAAGCCTGCCGGCGTCGTGAAAAAAACGGTTCCCTATGGAAAGAAGAAGCTTCCCGCCGGCAAGTCTGTGACGGCAAAGAGCGGATCGAAACCTATGCCAAAATACGGCAAGCCGAAGCCGAAAGATCCGAACGCTCCCCCGAAGCCGCTTACTCCTGAGCAGCTTAAGGAGCTCGCGCTCCAGGATCCCGTGCTTCGGAAACGCTATATGCGAAAGAAAAAAATCATTCTGACCGGATTTTTCACAGTTCTTATCATCGTAACGCTTTTGCTCTGCTGGGGCGTCCACGCTTTGACGAAGTTCATTCGCGGAAAGATGGCGGCGAAGCCGGCGAAGATCGAACTCGTCGCTCCGGCCAAGGCTCCGTCCGCCACCGAGAAAGCGGAGAAGACGGAATCGGTCGTGACGATGGAGGAATCCGGAGATGGAACGGTGACGACCATGGAATTCACTGATTCCAAGGATGATGCGATCGATGAATCCGGGGATTCGGAAGAGCTTGGCGCGTCGGAAGACGTTGTCGAAGAAGAGGTCGAAGAAGAGGTCGAGCTTGACGAAGAGCTCTGAATCGATATTGAAAAAGAAAGGCTGAAGCGTAAGAAAATGAAACGCGTTTTGACAGGGATTCAACCCTCCGGGGTTCTGCATATCGGGAATTATTTCGGCGCGATACGGAATACGATCGAGCTTTCGCAAAAGATGGACGAATCCATCGTATTCATCGCGGATCTTCATTCGCTTACCGTGAATCCCGATCCGGATGATTTGCGCAAGCGCGTCCGCGATGTGGCTGTGGATTTCATCGCCTGCGGGCTCGATCCGGAGCGTACGATTTTTTTCCGGCAGTCGGACGCGCCGATCGTTTGCGAGCTCATGTGGATTCTGAACTGCGTGACCGGTCTCGGTCTTCTGGAACGCGCGCACAGCTACAAGGACAAGATTGCAAAGGGCTTCGTTCCGAACAACGGGCTTTTTTCTTATCCCGTCCTGATGGCGGCTGACATTCTTCTGTATCATTCGCATGTCGTTCCGGTCGGCAAGGACCAGAAGCAGCATTTGGAAATCACGCGCGATCTTGCGATTCGCTTCAATCAGACGTATGGAGATGTCTTTACGATACCTGAGCCATACATCAGC
>CAZAAM010000031.1:0-14727 GCA_964483055.1 uncultured Victivallales bacterium | reverse complement strand
GCGCCGTTCGGACAGCTCTTCACCGGAATCATCATCATCAACTTGTTCTACTTCTGCACGAACCAGCAGATCATCCAGAACACGCTCGGAGCGAAAAGTCTCGAAGAAGGACAAAAGGGCGTTCTTCTCTGCGGTCTTCTGAAGCTGCTCGGACCGCTCTATCTCGTTCTTCCCGGCATTATCGCATACTATCTCTTCGTCGTCAAAGGCGGACAAGCGGATCTTCACTCGACGAAGGCCTACGGCACATTGGTCCGCACGGTCATGCCGACGGTTCTCACCGGCTTCTTCGCCGCGGCGATGTTCGGCGCGATTCTTTCGAGCTTCAACGGCGCACTGAACAGCACGTGCACGCTGTTCAGTCTCGGCATCTACAAAAGCGTCTTTCGTCCGAACGCTCCGGACAAGGAAGTCGTCCTTTCCGGACGCGTTCTCGGCGTCATTCTGACGCTCGTCTCGATGTGCGTCGCACCGCTTCTTGCGAACCAGACAAGCATCTTCACCTACCTGCAGCAGATGAACGCCATCTACTTCATTCCGATCTTCGCGGTCGTGCTGATCGGACTTCTGAACGGAAGCGCGCCGGCGGGAGCTGCGAAGTTCGGACTTATCGGCGGCGTCCTTCTTATCGTATTCGGCTATTACGTCTGCCCGTCCCTCGTGGCTCTCTGCGGAGGAGAATACCATTTCGTCGCAATCGTCTTCCTCTTCCTGCTGGCTGTGATGTGGCTTTGGGGAGTCGTCGCTCCGCGTTCGGAACGCTGGGTTCAGGAAGACGTCATGGCCGTGGAGCTCAAGCCATGGAAGAGCGCTCCTTACGCGGGCGCGGGGCTCCTGCTCCTCGTTATAGCGATCTACTGGTCGCTGGCGGACTTCTCCGTCCTGCGCAAGGATTGTGCGGCGGCAGACGGCATCACGATCGAAGAAACGATCGTTGTGGAAGATTTTGAGGCCGCGCCCCAGATCGAATCCATGGACCTGGAAGCGAATACGGAAAGCGCAACGACGACAAACGAATGAATTCGGTGCGGATTCCGCATGAAAGACAAAAGGTTCGGCGTTCACTCGCCGGACCTTTTTTTCGTTCTACAGGCAGCAACGCAAGGATTTCATTAAAGAAATTTCTGATTTTTCAGAAAATTTCGCCGGCATCGGTTGCTTTTTCCCATTGAACGCCTTATATTGAAACCGTCTCGACAATCACACGTCAATCAAAGGAGATTCGTTTGTCATGAGAACGCCTGTGTTAGCAATGATTCTCGCCGGAGGAGAAGGCACCCGCCTCGCCCCCTTGACCAACCAACGCGCCAAGCCGGCTGTGCCGTTCGGCGGAAAGTATCGAATCATTGACTTCGTCCTGAGCAACTTCGTCAACAGCGGAATCGACAGCATTTTCGTTTTGACGCAGTTCAAGTCCCAGAGCCTGACGGAACACATCATCAACGGATGGAACATCGCCAGCAGCCATGGACGCCGCAGCTTCATCATCCCCGTGCCGGCTCAAATGCAAACGAGCGAACGCGAATGGTATCAGGGAACCGCGGACGCAATCTATCAGAATGTGAATCTGATCGAAGACTTCGATCCGGAGCTCGTCGCCGTCTTCGGCGCCGATCACATCTATCGCATGGACATCAGCCAGATGGTCGACTTCCACAAGAAGAATCAGGCCATCGCCACCGTAGCCGCCATTCCGGTTCCAATCGAAGAAGCCAGTCAGTTCGGCATCGTCCAAGTCGATGAGAACTGGCGAATCATCGGTTTCCAGGAGAAGCCGAAGGATCCGACGCCCATGCCGAACGACAAGAACATGTGCCTCGCGTCCATGGGCAACTACATCTTCGGAGCCAAGGACATTCTGTCGCTGCTGAAGAAGGATCACTCCGCCGACAAGACCAGTCATGACTTCGGCAAGGACATCATCCCGTCGCTCGTTCCGACAAAGCGGCTTTACGCCTACAACTTCTATTCGAACATCGTCCCTGGTCAGGATCATGCCAAGAAGCCCTATTGGCGCGATGTCGGCACGCTGAAGGCCTACTTCGAAGCGAACATGGATTTGCGCACGACCAGTCCGCTGCTCGACCTCTACAACGACAAGTGGCCGATTTACAATTACCACTACAGTCTCCCGCCTGCGAAATTCGTGCATAACGAGGAAGTGGATCAGTACGGACTTCCGCGCATCGGAAAAGCCATCAACTCGATCGTCTGCGACGGAAGCATCGTCTCCGGCAGCACGGTCACCAACTCGGTCCTGTTCAATCAGGTCCACATCCACAGCTACGCCACGGTTCACAACAGCATCATTCTCTCCGACGTGGACATCGCGGAGCATTGCCGCATCCGCAACGTCATCATCGACAAGCACAATTCCATTCCGCAAGGAACCGTCATCGGATACGACCGCGAGGAGGACAAGAAGCGCTTCTTCGTCGTCGACATCAACAAAGATGAATGGCTTACCGTGATCGAGAAAAGCCAGTACGTCGGCGGCGTCCTGGTCAAGAAGCCGGCGGCGAAGAAGTGACGGATTGCGAACGCGAACGGCTTTGGCGCCGTCTCTACGACGTTGCGGAACGGACCTTTGAGGGGGTTCCGCAATGTCATGACTTCACCCACACGCTCCGTGTTCTTCGCAACGCGGAGCTTCTTCTTGAACGGGAACCCCCATGCGATTCGTTCGCCGTTCGCGTCGGCGCGCTGCTGCACGACATCGGTCGCCCTTGCGAGCTGACCGGCGAGAAGAAGGCCGACCACGCCGCAATCGGCGCGAAAAAGGCCGACGTTCTGCTGCGCGCCTGCGGATGCGAGGACGAGGCTTTCATCCGTCATGTCTGCGGCATTGTTCGCACGCATCGCTTCCGCGGCAAGGAAAAGCCCGATACGCCGGAGGCGGAGATCGTCTATGACGCAGACAAGCTCGATTCGCTCGGCGCCTACGGAATCGCCCGCGCCTTTCATTTCGCCGGACGAATCGGCGCCTGCATCCATAACGAAGCGGATGCGGCTCTTTCCTCGGAGTCGTACTCCAAGGAGGACTCCGCATATCGGGAATACCTTGTCAAGCTGCGAAAGCTGCCGGAGCGGATGCTGACGGCATCCGGACGCGCTCTCGCAGAAGAACGAGCGGCCTACATGCACGACTTTTTCGAACGGCTGAATGAAGAAAGCGTCTGGCCCGCAGACGAAAATCGAAAGACATGACAAAAGCGGACCGCGCATTCGTCGTCAGGATCGTCTGCAATGGAACTTCTTCTTTCAAGCTGGGCCGAGATGGACGCGATGCAAATCGCAGTCCTCGCCCTTTGCGCGGTTCTTGTCGGCGTCAACAAGTCCGGCGTTCCGGCGATAGGAACTCTTCCGGTCGTTCTTCTGACGCTTGTCTTCGACTCGCGAGAGAACTTCTCCATCGGTCTTCAGCTTCTGATGCTCTGCGCGGGCGACCTGCTCGCCGTCGCCTGTTATCGCTCGAAGGCGAACTGGAAGCTGGTTTGGCGTCTTCTCCCGAGCGCGCTTGCGGGAATCGCGCTCGGAACGGTTGCTTTGGAATTCATCGACGCGCGGCTTCTGCGTCCGACGGTCGGCATCGTCATCCTCTTCCTTTCCGCCGTCAACTTCGTCCACGCGCACTGCCTGAAATCGAATCGAATCCCTTCGCATTGGATCTTCTGCGCGGCGGCCGGAATCACGGCCGGCTTCACCACCCAGGTCGCGAATGCGGCGGGGCCGGTGATGGCCTTGTATCTGCTGAGCATGCGTCTTCCGCCCGTCGAATACATGGGGACATGCGCGTGGTACTTTTTGATTCTGAACTACATCAAGCTTCCCGTATTTCTTTTCGAAGGTCGCGTTTCCATGGAATCGTTCTGCATCGCGCTTCCGGCTCTTCCGCTTCTCGTCGCCGGCGTTGCGCTGGGCTTCCTCTTCGTGAAGCGCGTACCGCAAAAGACGTTCGGAGCCATCATTGAGCTGCTTGTCGTCCTGAGCGCGATCAAGCTGCTGTTTTAACGAAACTCACCCGCATGCGCGGAAATCCTCGCAGGAGACATGACAATGAGAAAATGGAAGGATTTTCTTGAACGCGACATTTGGAACATTCGCATCGCCGATCTTTCCAAGCTGAAAGGCGCGCTCCTGGCCCTCGGGCGGATCTGCATCCTGACGGCTAGCTTTTTCGTCAAGAACCGCTGTCAGCTCCGCGCATCGGCGCTGACCTTCTTTACGCTCATGTCCGTCGTCCCCATCGCCGCGCTCGCCTTCGGCGTCGCACGCGGATGGAAGTTCGAAGAGCTTCTTCAGGAAAAGCTCAGAGAAACCATGATCGGGCATGAGCAGGTCGCGGACTGGATCATCAACTTCGCCGGACGCGCGCTCGACACGGCCGGGAACAGCGTCGTCACAGGCGTCGGCATCGGCGTCCTGCTCTTCACGGCGGTCAGCCTTCTTGTCAGCATCGAAAACTCCTTCAACGACATCTGGGGAATCAAGCAGGGGCGCAACTGGCTCCGCAAGATGAGCGACTATCTGACCATGCTGTTCGTCTTCCCGATTCTCGCCATCACGCTTGTCAGCGGATCCGCGCTCGGCATGGCCAAAATCCGCGGCGTCCTCGGCGACGACGCAAGCCACACGTTTCTGCTCGTCTTCTATCGTTTCAGCGTTCCTCTCTTCTTCGCCTGGCTTACGTTCTTCTTCATCTATCTCTTCATTCCGAACACGAAAGTGAAGTTCCGCTCGGCGTTTGCCGGCGGCGTCTTCACCGGAACGCTTTTCGTCGCTCTGCAATACGGATACATGTATTTGCAGACCCTGCTTACCAACTACAACGCCATCTACGGCAGCTTCGCCGCCCTGCCCTTCTTCCTCCTGTGGCTTCAAATGACGTGGACTCTTATTCTGCTCGGCGCTCAGCTCTCTTTCTCCGTGCAGAACGCGGAGCAGTACGAATTCTATCCGGAGGATGCGCCGCTCAGCGCGGAATATCGAAGCATATGCGCTCTCCGCATCGTAGAGCATCTGACGCAGAAGTTCGTTCGATGCAGCGGTCCGACGGCGGCGGAATCCGTCTCCGCATGCTTGAAGATTCCTATCCGCGTGGCGCGACACATCCTGTACGACCTTGCGGACGCCGGACTCGTTTCGGAATTGCGCGGCGACAAGCGCGTCGACGATTTCTATCAGATCGCGATTCCGCCGAACGACCTGACGCCGATCACAGTTCTGCGCGCTCTTTCGCGGCTCGGCATGTCGGGATATCGCAACGCAGAACAAACATTGCGCGCGGAACGGATTCTGGAGCAGCTTTGGGAAAACGCGAAACGCGCGGAGTGCAACCGGCCTTTCGCATGCACGCCGGCTCTGCCCGCTCCGACAGACGCGTCGTCCGCACGAGAAGACGGCAAGCCGGACGGGCAACAACCCGCGTGAACGCGATCGAAACAAGAGCGAAGGCTTTTTCTCGCCCTCTCAGCCCAAACGACGGGTCGCAGGAAGACGGAAAACGAATCGAAGCGTTTCGAACAGGCGTTCCGTAGGAAGCCCGATCACGTTGTCGAGCGAGCCTTCGATCCGCTCGACGATCCAATCTCCGTGCTCCTGAACGGCATAGGCGCCCGCCTTGTCCAAAACGGATACATGGCTCAGATAGCGCTCGATCGCTTCCGGAGAAAGAACTCGAAAGAACACGCGCGTCGTCTCTTCAAAACGGACGGTTTGATTCGTGCGACCATGGCGAACGCAGACACCGGTGGAAACTTCATGCATGCGACCGGAAAGAGCCGCCAGAATTCGTCTTGCATCGTTCATGTCTGCCGGCTTTCCGATGACTGCGCCCTCGAAGCGGATCACCGTGTCGGCTCCGACGGAGACCGCATCCGGAAATCGTTCTCCTGCCGCATATGCTTTGCGCATGGCGTTTTCCAAAGGCGAATCAGTCTCTTCCACATCAGGAACCACGATTTCGAAATGGGGAAACGCCTTCGCCAAAAGCTCGCGGCGACGCGGAGAACTCGATGCAAGAATCAGCGCGGGCGCGGCGATCTCGTCTCTGCTCATGCGCGCAAGGACTCCACGATTTCATCCGCCGTGGTCGTCGCGGTTCCTGCCTTTCCGACGACGACGCCTGCGGCCTGATTGGCGATCATGGCAGCCTCGCGCGGGTCCGCGCCGGAGCATTTGCAAAGCGTGTAGGCGGAAATCACCGTGTCGCCGGCGCCCGAAACGTCGAACACCTCGCGTGCGATCGTCGGAATCACGAAGCCTTGCGGGACAGAGGCGGAATAAAGGGCCATGCCCTGATGTCCCAGCGTAATGAGCAGGCAGTCCGGCTCCCAAGTCTCAAGAATGCGATCCGCGACCATGCGAAGCGGCGCATCGTCCTCAACGCGTTCGGCGGGATCGGCGCAATAGATTCCGGCGAGCGCGAACGCCTCTGTCCGATTCGGCGTCATCAAGCCCAGGCGCTTCGCGCAAACGCTGTTGCCCGGATGCGGGTCAAGACTGGAAAAGACGCCCGCCCGATGCGCAGCCTCTGCGATTTCGTTGAGCATCCGATCGCCGATCAGGCCCTTGTTGTAATCCTCCAGGATAATGGCATCGATCGCGTGCTCGGCGATCATGGCGAGCAGGCGATCCGTCATGCGTCGCTGCAACGTTTCCGGAATCGGCGTCAGCTCTTCGAAATCCATGCGAACGACCTGCTGATTCGCCGCGATGACGCGCTGCTTCTCCGTCGTCGGCCGTGCAGGGTCGACCGCGATCCCTGAGACATCCACGCCGGCCTCTGTCAGCTGTCGCGTCAGTTCGCATCCGGGCGCATCCTCGCCGATCATGCCGAAGGCGAACACCGTCGCATTCGGCGCGAGCGCCTTGAGATTCCGCATGACATTCGCCGCGCCGCCCGGGCAGGATGAACGCCGGCGGACGTGAAGCACCGGAACGGGAGCCTCCTGCGAAAGACGCGACGCTGCGCCGGAGATATAGGTGTCCAGCATCAGATCGCCGATGACGGCGATGCGTGCGGACGAAGCCGCGTTCAGAATTTCACGAATGCGCGCTGGCTGCATGTTCATGATAGAAAGTCTCCTGTCGATTCCGGACGGCGCGCCCGCCTTTGCGGGGCGTAAGCAAGGATTTTCGTCCGATTCTTCATTTCTGCGTTTTCTGGCTTTGGAGGATGTCGCGGGAAATCGCCTTCGAATATGGCAAGGGATCGAGCTTTTCCTCCTGAATGTAAAACCGGCGTGCGCTCCAGCGGTCGCAGATCTTGTCATACGTCTGCATGGTCTCCCGAAGCTGCGCCACCTGTTGCGGCGTCATGGAGGAGTGGTATGAACGAATGTGCTGCGCAAAGATGTCGGCGACCTCCTTGACCAGCGACGCCTCGCCACTGCTCCAGTCGTTCTTGAAACGTCCGACCGCCTCGTTGACGCGTCCGCGCAACGCATCGATTTGCGTCATCATGCGATCCTTTTCGATATGCTCCAGCAGCATGCCGCGCCGTTTCAGCTGAATCGGCACGATCAGCGTAATGTAGAACTGGAACGCGATCAGAAGGATGAAAAGTCCGACGGCGGAGACGGTGACGACGTCGCGCTTCCGCTTGCTGGAATAGTAGGCCCGGATGTTGAACCTCTTTTTCGCGTTCATGCCCGGCTCTCCTGCCAAGGAAGACTCCATTCGCCGCGCTCATACAGGGAGTACAGGGCGACGCACGCCCCGGCATATTCTCCAAGCTGCGAGCCGAGACGCCCCGTTTCGATGCGGCACGCATCGATCATCTGCTTCCATGCATAGCGGGGCAAACGCTCCAGCAGCGGGGGCATGAAGAGGTCGGCGCAGTGAATCGCGATCGTGCCAAGCACGACGACGTTCGGGTTGAAGATGTTCAAAAGCGCGCCGATCGCCTGCGCATTGCGTTCCATCATCTCGTCCCAAACCTTGAGCGCATAGGCGTCGCCTTCCTTGCATGCCGCGTAGAACGACTTCAAATCGATGTTCTCCACGGAGCCTGCCAGGCGGACGATCGCGCTGTCAGGCTTGTCCGCCAACTCGCGCTGAAGCCGCTGGGCGATGGCGCGCCCTCCGCAGAACGCCTCATAGCAGCCGCGCATGCCGCAGTTGCAAAGCGGGCCGTCCGGATCGATGGAAATGTGTCCGACCTCTCCGCCCATCCATGAGGCGCCGCGCATCAAACGGCCGTCAATGATCACGCCGCCGCCGATCCCGGTGGAAAGCGTGAGATAGATCATGTTTTTCGCCCCGCGCCCCGCGCCGAAGAGCCATTCGGCAAGACCCGAGCCGTTTCCATCGTTGTCGAAGAAGACCTCCGCTCCAAACGAATCCTGAAGGAAGTCCTTGAGCGGAACATGCTTCCATTTCTTCATGTTCGGAGGATTCTCTATCACGCCGTTCGCAAAGTCCATCGGCGAAGGCGCGTCCGCGCCGATCACGCGCAGATCCGACATCGAAAGACCTGCCTGCGCCAACAGTTCGCGTCCGACTCGCGCCAATTCGGGCAGAACCTCCTCCGGCGCGCGCCCCTGATTGGGGATGCGCCGGGAAGCTAAAAGCGTGCCTTCGCTGGTCATCAGCGAAACAGCGATCTTCGTGCCTCCGATATCGAAGCCTAGGATAGGGAAAGAGGACGTCATGGAGCCAGTCTCCTGGTTTTCGGTTCTGCCTGGATTTTCGGAAAAATGAAAAAACAGTGTAATATACATTGATTTTTCCATCAAGGCAAAGTATTTTAAAATGTTTTCATAAAGAAAAAGCCCTGAGCAACACGGATTTCATCGTCATGTCTTCATTTTCCGCCTTTTTCGTCCCGCCGGCAGAGTCCGGAGTCTACTATGCCTTCGTACACAGCGATCTGGTTGGACAGCTCATCTGCGTCGGACTCTTCCTCTTCTCCATTGCAGTCTGGGTCGTCATGCTTGAAAAGATCATCTCGCTCAACGCCGCCATGAAGCTCAGTCGAAACTTCGTCCGCATGTTCCGGGAAAAGCGCAATCCGCTCAGCCTCAGGGAAAAGGTCATGAACGACCCCATGCTCGGTCCCTCCGCCTACGTCTACCGCGCCGCCTGCGAACGCATCCAGTCCTTCCGGCTCGACAATCCCGGCGGAGGACGGCGCGCCATGAACGACGACGAACTTGAAATCATTCAGACGGCCATGAATCAGGCCGTCGAAGATCAGGTTCTCGTTTTGGAGCGTCGCATGATCTTCCTCGCCACAGCCGTCAGCGCAAGCCCGTTCCTGGGACTCTTCGGCACGGTCTGGGGCATTACGCTCGCCTTCACCGATCTGGCAAGTTCCGGCCGCGCAGACATCCAGACGCTTGCGCCCGGCATTTCCGGCGCGCTTCTCACGACTGTCATCGGACTTGTCGTCGCAATTCCCTCGCTTGTCGGATACAATGTCATTGCCGCCCATGTCAAGCGCTTCACGGTTCATTTGGACAACTTCACCGAAGAAGTCCATTCCCGCTTCAAAATCGAACAGCTCGACAGCTTTTCGGCTGCGGACGCCCAGCGGCGGCAGTGATCCGAAGACAGGAGGCTTCGTTCCATGGCGCGCGCACGAAGAAGATTCCCATCCAATACGTTCGACGCGATCAACGTCACGCCGCTGATCGACACGCTTTTTTTCCTGCTCATCATCTTCATGCTGACGGCTCCGCTGCTGGAATACAGCGTCGAGGTCGCGCCGCCGCAGATGAACGCCAATCCGATCAATGCCGACTCCAATGCGCAGGTCGTCATCGTCAAGCACGACGGTTCCCTGATGCTCAACAAGTCCGACGTCGGACGCGACCAGCTCCAGTACAAGCTCGCCATGCTCAAGCAGGAAACCGAATCGGCGGGAAAACCGCTTCCTGTCATCTTCCTTCGAGGAGACCGCAAACGCGAGTATGGCGACGTCATCGACGTCATGCGGATCATCCGCGCCGCCGGTTTCAACAACGTCCAGCTCATCACTGAGGAAGAGCCGAAATGAAGAACCGCGTCGCATGCCGACGCATCGAGGCAGCCCGGCCATGTCGTTTTTAGACGAAGATAAGAATCTGTATTGCAGCAAGGAGCGCGTCTATCGCTTCTTTTGGTACGTGCTGGGCGTGCACCTGATTCTCGTCGCCTGCCCATGGTTCGGCGAACTGTTTCGAAGCGGCGAACCGGAAGAGCCGCCCCTGTTCGTCGTAGATCCCGGCAACGGCAATCCAAAAGGAGATTCTCTCGACATTCCCAAGGAGGAGGACTCCATCGGCGCGGAACTTGCCGAAGAGCCGCCGCCGCCGGAACCGGAACCCGTTCCTGAAACGCCTGTCGCTCCTGAAACGCCTGTCGCTCCTGAAACGCCTGCCGTTCCTGAAACGCCTCCTCAGCAGGAGCCTGCGCCTGCCGCGCCCCCCATCCCGGAACCGACTCCAAAGAAGAAGCCCGAGCAGAAAAAGCCTGAGCAGAAAAAGCCTGAGCAGAAAAAGCCCGAGCAGAAAAAAACCGAGCAGAAAAAGAAGCCGAAGATTCTTACAGCCGATCAAATCAAAATGGCGAACAAGCGCGTAACGACCAAGCCGACGACGCCCACTGCCAAGCCGACGACGCCGCGCCTCACCGCCGCGCAGATCGAACGCCAGCGCGAACGGCGTCGCATGCTCGATTCTCTGAACGGAACAGGGTCCGCGAACGGGAACGGGCTTCGCTACGGCGATCCGAACGGCGGACTCAAGGGACTCGTCGCCAATCGCGAGGTCCGCAATTATCTGGAAAAGCTCGATGCCTACATCCAGCCGCTTTGGAAGCAGCCTAACGTCTACGAACTGAACCAGAAGCTCCCGTCTGCGACCTTCATTGTCTCCATCGACAAGTCCGGGCGCGTTCTCAGCGTCAAAATGGAACGGCCTTCCGGCGTCCGCGCCATGGATGAATCCGTACAGGAAGTCATCCGCAAGCTGACCAACGCCGTTGTTCCGCCCCCGCCCTACGCACTCTCCGTACCCGTCACGCTCCGAGTCCGCGCGAACTGACGCATTCAAATTCCGAGCATGCGCTCCGCTCGCTTTCGCATGGCGCGCGCTTCGTGCGGACGAGCGCTGTTTTTCCGGGCATGAAACGGGGGATTTTCTGCGCATGGGAACGGCCGTCCGGGGGTGTCGTCTTTCGCGGACTATTTTCAAAAAAACGATCCGAATTTTCCGTTCCTGCCGTTGCGGAAGATAATGCGGTCACGCTTTTGGTCATGCGTTTTTTTTGACGTTTTCAGCTTGCAATTCAGGCGAAACGGGCTATATTGAATGTTTAAGATATTTCACTGAAAAATCGCATCCGGATTCTGATGCGAAACGTTCATTGGCAGCCGTTGTCTTGCAACGAATTCGTCAACGCTCGAGGGGCAGTTTCGGCTCTCATGTTTACGGCATCCGCATGATGCGGGACATGACGGGGGAAGTCGCTTTTCATTCGCCGGAATGGTGTTCCGAGGTCCGCACGAATGCGAAAGTCGGACGGATTCGATTCGAGGTTCTCCGGCTGCCGTTACCGGCGATGTTTTTGGGCATGTTCCTAAAAGCATCGCTTCGCGCCGCCCGAAAATGAAAGAGGCCAGGCGCGCGACGGGAATGGAAGATATTGAATTCGATGCCCTTTGCGGAAATTCAAACTGGATGTTTCTCCAGTCGAAGCCGCATTTGGAAAAGAAGCTGTTCGAGGCGCTGAAAGCGCAGGGGATTCCAGCGTACCTTCCGATGATGAAGCAAACGACGGAATACGCGCGCCGCATCTACAGCCGAATGACGCCGATGTTTTCCGGCTATGTTTTCGCCTCTGCGAAGCCGGGCGATCTGGATGTCGCGAGACTGAATTCCTTTCTGCGGAAAGTCAGCTTTCTTCCGCCGCCTCTTTCCGAAGAGCTTTTGCGCGACTTGAAGACGGTTCGCAAGTATGAACTTCTTGCGGAAGAGCGCAGAATCACGGTATCGGACGACATGCCGCCCGGCACGCCGGTTCTGATCCGCAAAGGATGGTTCAAGGGCGAAACCGCAGTCGTGCATCGACGCAAAAACTACGAAACCGTCTCCGTGCATCTGCGATCGCTTCAAATGTCGCTGAGCGTCGAGCTCCCCGTCGATTTCGTGGAACGGGCGTGAGGCGAAACGACGAAACGAAGGATTGCTTCCCAGCGCCATAGCGATTCCAGGAAACTCTCATGGGCTGCAAGAAAGCGTTGATCACCGGAATCACCGGACAGGACGGTTCTTATCTGGCGGAGCTGCTGCTGGAAAAAGGCTATGAAGTCCATGGCGTCATCCGGCGCGCAAGCACGTTCAATACAAGCCGCATCGATCACTTGTACAAGGATCCGCACCTGGACGGCGTCCGCCTGTTTCTTCATTACGGAGACTTGACCGATTCGAGCAACCTGAACCGCACGATTGAAACGATCCGCCCGGATGAAATCTACAACCTCGGCGCGCAAAGCCACGTGCAGGTTTCCTTTGAAATTCCTGAATATTCCGCGGAAGCGGACGCGCTCGGAACGCTCAGAATTCTCGATGCGATCAAGGAAACAGGCATGCCCGCCCGCTTCTATCAGGCGTCCACGAGCGAGCTCTTCGGGAAGGTTCAGGAAGCGCCGCAAACGGAAGCGACGCCTTTTTATCCGCGCAGCCCTTATGCGGTCGCAAAGCTTTACGGCTTCTGGATTACGAAAAATTATCGCGAAGCCTACGGCATCCATGCGTCCAACGGCATTCTTTTCAACCACGAGTCGCCCAGACGCGGCGAGACGTTCGTCACGCGCAAGATCACAATGGCGGCTGTCAGGATCTGCAAGGGCTTGCAGGACTGCCTTTACATCGGCAATCTTGACGCGCGGCGCGATTGGGGCTATGCGAAGGATTATGTGAAAACGATGTGGCTGATGCTTCAGAAGGACGAACCGGACGACTACGTGATCGCAACGGGCGAAATGCACTCGGTGCGGGAATTCATTGAAAAGTCGTTCGAGCGGCTGGGACGGCGCATCGAATGGCGCGGATCCGGCGTCGACGAGACCGGCGTCGACGCGACGACAGGCAGGACGATCGTCCGCATCGATCCGCGTTATTTCCGGCCGGCGGAAGTCGAACAGCTTCTTGGCAATCCGGCGAAAGCGAAGCGAAAGCTCGGATGGGAGCCGGAAGTGAAATTCGAGGAGCTCGTGAAGATCATGGTCGACGGCGATCTTCGTCTCCTTGAGAAGCCGGGCTATGAAATCGGTTTTTGAGCATGCCGGACCGTAATGCGAAAATTTTCATCTGCGGACATCGCGGGATGGTCGGAAGCGCCTGCGTGCGCAAATTCGAGCGGGAAGGCTGCACGAACATTCTGAAGCGCACGCATGCGGAGCTTGATCTGCGGGATCAGCATGAGGTGAAGGAGTTTTTCGATGCGGAACGGCCCGAATACGTCGTTCTCGCGGGCGCGAGGGTCGGCGGCATCATGGCGAACAAGACGCACTGCGCCGAATTCCTTTTGGAAAATCTCGAAATCCAGAACAACGTCATCATGCAAAGCTTTCTGCATGACGTCAAGAAGTTCTGCTTCCTCGGCTCCAGCTGCATCTATCCCTGTCAGACGCGTCAGCCGATCAGAGAGGATCAGCTTCTGACCGGACCGCTCGAACCGACCAACGAAGGCTATGCCCTTGCCAAGATCGCAGGCTGCAAGCTCTGCCTCTACCTGAGCCGTCAATACGGCTGGAAGACCGTCAGTCTGATGCCGTGCAATCTTTACGGACCGAACGACGACTGCGATCCGGAGAACGGCCATGTGTTCGCCGCGCTCGTCCGCAAGTTTGCGGAAGCCGCCCGCGACGGACGCGAAAAGGTCGTGCTTTGGGGAACGGGAGAGCCGAGACGCGAATTCATGCACGTCGACGACGCGGCGGACGCGATCTGGTTCTTCCTTCAAAATCATGACGATCCGGAAATCGTCAACATCGGCTGCGGCTATGACATAACCGTTCGCGAACTTGCGGAGAAAATCGCCGCGGAGACCGGCTTCCGCGGACGAATCGAATGGGATGCGTCCAAGCCGGACGGAATGCGCCGCAAGCTTATGGATTCGAGCAAGGCGCGCGCATTGGGGTGGAGCCCTTCCATCTCCCTGGACGAGGGAATCGCCCGCATACGCACGGATTATGAAACGATTCGCCAAGCGGAAAGAAGAGCTCCCGGCCATGTCCAGTGAAAATGCAGGCGGAAACAGAAGACTGTTCAAGAACACCTTGATCCTGTATGTGCGCATGGCCATGACCATGGGCGTTTCATGTCTGACCGTTCGCATGCTTTTGGGTTATCTTGGCGTCGTCGACTATGGTCTGATCTCCGTCATTGAATCAATCGTCAGCATGTTTTCCTTTTTGACAGCGTCCTTGACGAACTCGTCCGCGCGCTTTTTCGCATTCGAACTTGGACGCGGACAAAGCGGCGTTCTCGGCCGCATCTTTTCCCAAATGCAGCTGATGTACGTATGCGCAATCGTGCTGATCGTGCTTGCCTTGGAAACTGCGGGGCTTTGGTATTTTAACGAACGCCTTGTCATGCCCGGCGACCGTCGCGAAGCCGCTGCGTTCTTTTATCAGGCGTCGATTCTCATCGCGGCTCTGACACTCTTCAAAACGCCGTACCTCGCGCTCATTGTCGCGCATGAAAACATGTCCGCGTTCTCTGTCATCAC
Source organism: uncultured Victivallales bacterium (assembly GCA_964483055.1). Taxonomy (GTDB): domain Bacteria; phylum Verrucomicrobiota; class Lentisphaeria; order Victivallales; family UBA1829; genus UBA1732. The sequence goes on along the minus strand of CAZAAM010000031.1, from coordinate 9 downwards.
GATTTTGGA
>CAZAAM010000030.1:0-14899 GCA_964483055.1 uncultured Victivallales bacterium | reverse complement strand
CTGCATCCGTTTCCGAGATGACAGGTGATGATCGTGGTTTCCTCCGGCTTCTTGCCGAGATATTTCGCCGTTTCCAGCATCACATAGTGGTGGCTCGTGCCATGGAATCCATACTTGCGAATGCCGTAGTTCTTGTAGTATTCCATCGGAATCGCGTACAGATACGCTTCCGGCGGCATGGTCTGATGAAACTGCGTGTCGAAGACGCCGATGTTCGGAACGCCGGGGAAGATCTCTTCGCAAGCCTCGATGCCGCCGAGATTGGCCGGATTGTGAAGCGGTCCGAGCGGAATGCACTCACGGATGATTTCCTTCACTTCCGGCATGATCAGCACCGGCTTGGTGATCTTTTCGCCGCCATGCAGCACGCGATGTCCGATCGCCGCAATTTCGCCGAGGCTTTTCAGAACGCCGCATTGCGGATCCGCGAGCTTCTTGCAGATCGCCTTCAGCGCATCCGCGTGATTTGCGACGCCGGTCGGCGGCTCTTCCAGCTTGAAGCCGTCCGGACGCTTATAGATGAGATTCGGAGAATCGGTTCCGACGCGTTCGACGAGGCCGCTTGCGAGCACGACGCGCGCGCCATCGTCTTTCATTTCAAAGAGAGTGAACTTCAAAGAAGAGCTGCCGGCATTGATGACCAGAATCTTCATAGACGGAATCCTTTCGATAAGACGATGCTTGCAGAGTATCACGAAAAATAATTATAATCCCGCATACTATAGCATTGAAAAGAGTGGAAAGCAAGCCCGAATTCTCTGCAAAACCGAATATTTGCGCGAGGAAACGCTGAAGGAATTCCGAAAAAAATCGAAAGAGCTCTTGCATTTTTTCTTTCTGCAGTGTATAGTAATCAGTCATTTTTTCAAGTCAAGCAACCGATACAGCTGGAGATGATATCATGTCGAAACATCCGAGTCTCAAGGGCGTCTCTCAGATCCGCAAGCGGAGGAATGTTCTCAAGCGCTTCGAACGCATCAACCTCCTGTCGAAGGAAGGCCGTTGGAAGGAAGGACAGAAGGTCCTCAGCGGTCTGCCGAAGACCAAGCCGGAAGATTGATGTCCGGAACGCCGGGACGCTCCCGGTGAAGCCCAAAAGCCGGGACGTCCGCACTGTGCGGGTCGTCCCGTTTTTCTTTTTCTTTCACCGTTCAGATTTCGAAAAGAGGATGTCAAAAAATGGCAAAAGGAACTGTGATCCAGAAGATTCTGGAAAAGCATATCGTTTCCGGCGAAGCGAAGCCGGGCGGAAGAGTCGCGATTCGCATCGACCAGACTTTGACTCAGGACGCGACCGGAACGATGGCTTATCTGGAACTGGAAGCCATGGGCGCAGATCGCGTCAAGACGGAGCTTTCCGTTTCCTATGTCGATCACAACATGATGCAGAACGGACCTGAAAACCGCAATGACCATCTGTATCTTCAGAGCGTCGCCGCGGCAAAGGGAATCCGCTTCAGCCGTCCAGGCAACGGCATCTGCCATCAAGTGCATCTGGAGCGCTTCGGCGTTCCGGGCAAGACGCTCCTCGGCTCGGACTCGCATACGCCTACCGGCGGAGGCATCGGCATGATGGCCATCGGCGCGGGCGGTCTTGACGTCGCGCTCGCCATGGCGGGACAGCCCTTCCGCATGGCGTTTCCGAAGATCATCGGCATCCGCCTGACAGGAAAGCTCAGCCCCTGGGTTTCGGCGAAGGACGTCATCCTCAAGGTCCTGAGCATTCTGACGACCAAGGGCAACGTCGGCTGCATGGTGGAATACTGCGGCGAAGGCGTCGCTTCCCTCTCCGTTCCGCAACGCGCGACCATCACCAACATGGGCGCGGAGCTCGGCGTCACTTGCAGCGTCTTCCCCTCCGACGAACGGACGCGCGACTTTCTCGCCGCCCAGGGCCGCGCAGCCGACTGGATTCCGCTGGAAGCCGATCCCAAGGCCGAATACGACCGCGAGATCTCCATCGATCTTTCCATGCTCGAACCGCTTGCCGCCTGTCCTTCCAGTCCGGACAACATCCGGCTGATTTCCGAGCTTGACGGCATGAAGGTCGGACAGGTCATCATCGGTTCCTGCACGAACAGCAGCTATCGCGATCTGACGATCGTCGCGAACATGCTTCGAGGACGCACCGTGCATCCCGACGTCACGCTCGCCATCGCTCCGGGCAGCAAGCAAGTTCTTTCCATGCTGGCGAAGGACGGTTCCCTCGCAGCGATCATCGACGCCGGCGCGCGCATTCTGGAATGCGGATGCGGGCCCTGCATCGGCCAAGGTCAAAGCCCGGCGAACGGAACGATCACCGTCCGCACGTTCAACCGGAACTTCCCCGGGCGCACCGGGACGAAGGGCGATCAAGCATATCTTGTCAGTCCGGAAGTCGCCTGCACAGCCGCGATCCTCGGCAAATTCGCCTCGCCTCTCGCGCTCGGCATGCCGTATCCGGAGTTCAAGGATCCCGATGCGTTTGAAATCGACGACCGCATGATTCTGGAACCGGCGCAGGAAAACGAAACGGTCGAAATCATCCGCAAGGAAACCATCGGCGAGCCGCCATTGAACAAGCCGCTGCCCGACAAGCTCGACGGCGTCGTCGTAATCAAGACCGGAGACAAGACCAGCACCGACGACATCATGCCTGCCGGCGTTCGACTGAAGCATCGCAGCAACATCCCTGAATACGCAAAATACGTCTTCGAGCGCTTCAACGAGGACGGCAAGCCGACATTCGCTCAACGCGCCGCGGCAGTCCGCGATGCGGGAAAGCACGGGGTCATCGTCGGACGCGACAGCTACGGACAAGGCTCCAGCCGCGAGCATGCGGCCATCTGCCCGATGTATCTTGGAGTCAAGGCGGTCATCGCCATGGCGATCGAACGCATCCACGCGGCGAATCTGATCAACTTCGGCATTCTGCCGCTGACCTTCGATGATCCGTCGGACTACGAACGAATCGACCCGGAGGACTCCGTCACGGTCGAAAAGCTTCGTGATGCGGTGAAGCGTTCCGGCTTCGCCGCCACAGTCCGCAAGCCGGACGGCGCTGTCTTTAAAATCAAACTCAACTCGGCTCTCTCGGCGGAAGATGTGAACATTATTCTCGCCGGCGGACGCCTCAACCTGAAATAACGACGGCGAGACCGCGAATCCGGGAGGCATGAAAAACATGGTCGTTCGCAAGGAAACTTTGGCGCATTGGAGCGCGGACGATTCCGAATCCCTGTACGGCGTGAAGGACTGGGGAGCCGGCTACTTCAGCATCAACGACAAGGGCGAACTCATGGTTTCGCCCTTCCCTGGGAACAAGACGGCGGCAAGCCTGCTTGACATCGTCAATGGAATCAAGGAGCGCGGCATGAACATGCCGGTCCTGCTTCGCGTCAGCAATATTCTCGACTCCCAGTTGAAGCGTCTGCATTCCAGCTTCCGCAAGGCGATCGAACAAACGCGCTATCAGGGTTCCTACAAGGGCGTCTTCCCGATCAAGGTCAATCAGCAGCAGCAGATCGTCGAAGAAATCGTCAGCTTTGGACGCGCCTACCATCACGGACTGGAAGCGGGCAGCAAGGCGGAGCTTATCGCCGCGCTCGGCACGCTCCGCGATCGTGACGCGTGTCTCGTCTGCAACGGCTACAAGGACGAAGAGTTCATCGATCTCGGCCTTTTCGCGATCAAGCTCGGCTTCCAGTGCATTCTGGTCGTTGAAATGCCCAGCGAGCTGGAGACGATCATCGAACGCAGTCGCGCGCTCGGCATCAAGCCTATGATCGGCGTGCGCATGAAGCTTTCCACGCGCGCCGGCGGACTTTGGCAGGAATCCGGCGGCGACCGCAGCGTCTTCGGTCTCAATACGGCTCAGCTGATGGATCTCGTGGACTGTCTCAAGGCTGAAAACATGCTCGACTGCCTGCGCCTGCTCCATTATCACATCGGCTCCCAAATCCCGAACATCCGCGACATCCGCGCCGGCGTTCAGGAGGCCTGCCGCGTCTACATCGGCCTTGCGCAGGAGGGCGCGAAAATGGGGTATCTCGATCTCGGCGGCGGTCTTGCGGTCGACTACGACGGCTCCCATACGAACTACCGTCTCAGCCGCAACTACACGCTCGACGAATACTGCGTCGACATTATCGAAACGGTCGGCGAAATGCTCTCCGGCGCCGGCGTCGCGCATCCGGATATCATCACCGAATCGGGCCGCGCGACCATCGCTTACTGCTCCGTCCTGCTGTTCAACATTCTCGACGTCTCTGAATTCGAACCTGCTCGCATTCCTGACAAGGTTCCGGACGACGCCAACGAAATGACCCGCGACCTGATCAACATTCTCAAGGTCGTCAACACGAAGAATCTGCAGGAATGCTTCCACGACGCGATCTACTACCGCGACGAATTGCGCATCCTCTTCAAGAACGGACGAATTTCGCTTCGCGAACGCGCGCTCGGAGAATCCGCCTTCTGGCATATCATGGTCACGATCAACAAGGAAGTCGCCAAGCTCAAGTACGTCCCCGACGAATTCGAGGGACTCGACTCCGCGCTTGCCGACATCTATTACGCCAATTTCAGCGTCTTCCAGTCGCTTCCGGACTCCTGGGCCATCGACCACGTCTTCCCGATCATGCCTATTCACCGGCTTACGGAACGCCCGACGCACCATGCGATCCTTTCCGACATCACCTGCGACTGCGACGGCAAAATCGACAAGTTCGTGGATCTGCATGACGAACTGCGCACGCTCCCGCTTCATGGTCTCAAGGACAACGAGGAATACTACCTTGGCGTCTTTCTCGTCGGCGCCTATCAGGAGACGCTCGGAGACCTTCACAACCTCCTTGGCGACACGAACGTCGTCAGCGTCGAAATCTCTCCGGAAGACGGACGATTCGAAATCGTCAAGGAGCTCGAAGGCGACACCGTCGGCGACGTCCTCAGCTACGTCGAGTATTCGCCGAAGGACATCATGGAGCATTTCCGTCATCTAGCGGAAACCGCCGTGCGTGAAAAGCGGATCACTCCTGCGGAACGCAAGGTCATCATGCGCGTCTATGAGGACGGAATCCGCGGCTACACCTATTTTGAACGTTGACCGCCCCGCCCCCGCCGTTCGACGCGAAGAACGGAATTCGTTTTCGCCGACTTGAAATCCGCCGGACTCGAACGGATTTCCAGCGAATGCGCTTGCGGCGAAAAAGCTTTCTGTGAAGCCTATGCGTCATTCTTTCATTTCGCGCCCGAACGTCCTCTGCGCAAAACTCCAACCCGATTTGAACATCGGCTCCGGCCGCCGGGATTGATTTTTCCCCTGTTCCTGCTATATTATTGCAATTCACGGCGTCCTTGCGGCGCCGATTCTCCGAACTGAAACGCAGGGGATGTTTCAATCATGGCCAAAGTTTTGATCATCGGCGCCGGCGGCGTCGCGTCCGTGGCCGCGCACAAATGCGCGCAGGCCAGCGATGTTTTCTCTGACATTATGATCGCAAGCCGCACGAAGTCCAAATGCGACAAGATCGCGTCTGAGCTCTCTCGTCCCATTCAAACGGCGCAGGTGGACGCCGACGATGTTCCGCAGCTCGTAGAGCTCATCCGCTCCTTCGGTCCGGACGTCGTGCTGAATCTCGCTCTTCCGTATCAGGATCTGCACGTCATGGACGCCTGTCTCGAAACCGGCGTCCACTACATCGACGCCGCCAACTACGAGCCGCCCGACAAGGCTCATTTCGAATATTCCTGGCAGTGGGCTTATCGCGACCGATTCCGCGAAAAGGGGATTCTCGGTCTGCTCGGATGCGGATTCGATCCTGGCGTCACCAACGTCTACTGCGCGTGGGCGGTCAAGAAAAACTACTTCGACGTCATCGAATCGCTGGACATCATCGACGCCAACGCTGCGGACAACGGACATCCGTTCGCAACGAACTTCAATCCGGAAATCAACATTCGCGAAGTGACCGCGCCGGGCAAGCTCTATCAGGACGGCGAATTCGTCGAAACCAAGCCGATGGAATTCTCGCGCACCTTCGACTTTCCTGCCGGAATCGGTCCGAAGAAGATCTATCTCCTTTGGCACGAGGAGCTGGAATCGCTTGCGCCCTTCCTGCGTCCGCACGGCCTCAGGCGCGCTCGCTTCTGGATGACTTTCTCCGACAACTATCTCACGCATCTGAAAGTTCTTGAAAACGTCGGCATGACGCGCATCGATCCGGTTCTTTACGAAGGACATGAAATCATTCCGCTTCAGTTCCTCAAGGCGCTCCTTCCCGATCCGGCGACGCTCGGTCCGACCACGAAGGGCAAGACCTGCATCGGCTGCCACATCAGCGGTCTCAAGGACGGAAGAAAGCGTCATTACTATGTCTATAACATCTGCGATCACGAAGAATGCTACAAGGAAGTGAAAGGACAGGGCGTTTCCTATACGACAGGCGTTCCCGCCATGATCGGCGCCATGCTCGTCGCGCAGGGCGTCTGGAGCGGGAAAGGCGTCTTCAACATGGAGGACTTCGATCCTGCGCCTTTCATGGAAAAGCTGAACGTCTACGGACTTCCCTGGGTCGAAACCTTCCCCGAGAAGAGCTTCGACGAACTGACCTGACGCTCTTCTCCCCCGTGCGAACCGCGCCGTCTTACGCGCAGCCGCACGGGAAATCCGTCCTGGAGAACGCCAAAAGCCGCCTCCGGGCTTCCCGTCTTTCCGATCCTAGGAGACTTTGTTCATGCGGAACTTCGATCCGGCTCTCGCCCCCTCCCCATGCTTTGTCGTCGATCTCGCCGTCCTGCGGCGCAATCTCGCTGTTCTCGATCTCGTCCGCAAGCGGACCGGCGCGAAGATTCTGCTCGCACAGAAGGCGTTCTCGATGCATGCGGTCTACCCGCTCATCGCTCGGACGCTCGACGGCTGCTGCGCAAGCTCTCCGCACGAAGCCCGTCTGGGACGCGAAAAATTCGGCAAGGAAGTGCACGCGTTCGCAGCGGCCTACTCCGAAGAAGACTTCCGCGACCTGCTCGCGACGTGCGATCATATCGTCTTCAATTCATTCTCTCAATGGAAGCGCTTCCGTCCGCTTCTCGGCGAAGCCGCGCGAAGCGTCTCCTGCGGACTCCGCGTCAATCCGGAATACGGAGAAGCGGCTGCGGAAATCTATTCCCCATGCGCGCCGAAATCGCGTCTCGGCATCCTGCGTTCCGCCTTCGACGGCGAAGATTTGAACGGCATCGAAGGGCTTCATTTCCATACCCTCTGCCAACAGAATTCCGACGCGCTGGAACGTACGGTCGCCGCATTTGAGGCGCGGTTCGGCGAATTCATTCCGCAAATGAAATGGGTCAACTTCGGCGGCGGGCATCATATCACGCGCGCGGACTACGACATCGATCGGCTTTGCCGCATCATCGACTCCTTCCGAAAGAAATGGAAGACGCCGGAAATCTATCTGGAACCCGGCGAAGCCGTCGCGCTCAATGCGGGCAGCCTCTTCGCAAAAGTTCTCGACATCGTCCATAACGTCGTCGATATCGCCATTGTGAACGTCAGTGCGGAAGCGCATATGCCTGACGTCCTGGAAATGCCGTATACGCCGGAAATCGTCGGCGCGGGCAAGCCCGGCGAACATCCGTTCGAATACCGTCTTGCCGGACACTCCTGTCTTGCCGGCGACGTCATCGGCGACTATTCCTTCCCGCATCGTCTTCAAGCCGGCGACACGATCGAGCTCCTGGACATGGCCATCTATTCCATGGTCAAGACGAACACCTTCAACGGACTCGCCCTTCCGTCCATTGCGACGTTCGATTCCGATTATGGCGAATTCCGCCTGATCCGAACATTCGGCTACGAGGACTTCAAGAATCGCCTTTCCTGACCCGAAAATCCGCACTGCGGCTTCGTCCGACGCAAGACGCGGACCGACCCGTCCGAACGAACGTCATGCAAAGACTTCGCGTTCGGAATCTCTTGAGCGATTCGCGTCCCGGCGCAATGCGCGGGACAAGCCGGCCGAATCGTCTGCAGGGATCTTTTCGTCTCACAGCCTTCTTTTCGCGTCCGGTTCCGACTCGTCCCGCCAGCTTGTTTCATCGCAATGCGGACTTTGATGCATTTTTCCAAACGTCAGGAAAAGGGGGCTTGCGCGGATTGCAGGCCATCGCTCGATGAAAAAAGGGACGGCCGCAAACAGCCGTCCCTTGAATTCCCGAATGTGAAGATTCAGTCCAAAAGCTCCTCATCGCCCCAAGCGTCCCGCGACTTCTTGCTGCGAGAACTGGAACTCTTTTTGGGGGAGCTCTTCTTCTTCGGGGTCTCCTCATCATCCTCGTAGAAGAGATCCGAAGCGTCGTCCGAATCGATTTTGTCAAATCCCCAATCGGAGTCTTCCGTCTCTTGCGCCGCATTCTCAGTCTCGTCGCTTTCGCCCGGCTTCTTGAAGAGTTCCGCCGTGCTTTGATTGAGCGTCTGACGAGCGGCAGGCACCTTGGAACGCGCCTTGAATATGCGATCGACAGTCTTCATGTCCGCCTTGCTCATGACCGCCTTGATGTAGAGGAACTCCTGCGCATCCGCGCTGAAATACTGAAACTTGTTGGAGGAAACGAGCGCCATGACCACGTTTGCCTTGCCTTCCGCGGCTTCCGCACGATTCCAAGTCACAACAATGGTGTCTTTCGCATCGAAGACGCCGACCGTGAGGACGATGCCCTGCTTCATGCTGGGACGAATGCCATTGAAAAGATTGTCCGGATAACGCCGCGGAAAGAGCTTCTCGCCAATAAGCAGATCGCTGTTCTGCTTCACGAGATCGAAGAGCGACCGCTTGTCGGTCAACAGGAAGGACAGCGCGCGCTGACAGGTGCGCCGCTCCGCAGCGAAATCTTTGGCGCCTTTGATCTTTTCCAGGAACGCCTTCACGTTTGAGGCGATTTCATCGCGCTTCTGTTCGGACGTCCGCGCGTTCGGAAGAGATTCGATCAAATTCTGATATTCCGTCTTGAGCGCGGCCTGTGCGGTTTCCGCCGCCTCTTTCGTCTCGCGCTCCTTCTTCAACTTCTCCATGCGCGCCTTCGCCCGATCGAGAAACGCGGCCACATCTTCGCGCGCGGCAGCCGTATAGGACTCCGGCTGTTCCGTCTTGTCAGCGGAAAGAAGATCGGCCAGCAACGCTTCCGCATCGGCGATTCGCTTGGAAAGCTCCGCTTCCGTTCCGGTCGGCTCGAAGCCGCTGCGCGCTTCCTTCAGCAGGGAGTTCCAGCGTTCGCCGTAAGTCTCTTTCTTCGTCTTGACGACTTCGACCTGCTCGCGCTCTTCCGGCATGGCGATCAGACCCGGCAAGGCGACCGGACCGGTCTCCTTGACCTCCCTTTCCGTCGTCTCCGTGCCGCCCGTGCCAAAGCGTTTGTTATACTGTTCCAAAAGAGGTTCGCGGAAATAGTATGCGAGTCCTCCGGCGAGCGCGACCGCCACGATGGCGGAGACGACGCATCCGGTCGGGAACGCTTTTCTGCGCGGATACTGCCCCATAGGCATGTCGCGCCTTTTCATCTTCACTTTCATAAGTCCGTCCTTTCTGCTTCGAAATGGGTATTCCGCATCACGAATCGCCTTCAGTTCGCGCACGACAGTCTCCCATGTCATGGGACGCTTGCGCGGAAGCTTTTCCATTAGGGAGTCGATCAAAGCCGACAAGCGCGCCGGCACGCCGGGCCGCAAGGCGATGACTGGCGGAGGCTGCTCGTTCAGCTGCATCTCGCAGACGCGACCGGGATCCGAATCCTGAAACGGTTCATGTCCGATCAGCATATGGAACGCCGTCGCGCCGAAGGAATACATGTCGGACTTGAATCCGAGCACGTCCTTCTCCTGTCCGCCTCGAATGACTTCCGGCGCAGCGTAGGCCGGCGTGCCCATGCACGTGACGCCGTCTTCGGTCATCTCCCTGTAGCGACGCGCCAGTCCGAAGTCAGCCAACTTGATGTCGCCATCCTCGCGAACGATGATGTTCGCCGGCTTGATATCTCCATGGCTGAGCGTGCTCTTGCTCCATGCGTAGCCAAGCGCATCCGCCACGACGATCAGCACGTCGAGAGCGTCTTCAATGTCGAGCGGGCCTTCCCGCATGAGAATCGTATCGAGATCCTCTCCTTCGATCAGCTCCATGACAAAGTAATAGATGCCGTTTTCCGTGACTCCGGCATCAAACGCCTGCACGATGTTCGGATGCGAGAGACTCGCCGCAAGACGAGCTTCCCGGAAGAAGCTCTCCACGAACGCTTCGTCGCTTGCGCTCTCGTCGGACAGGACCTTGATTGCCACGCAACGATCCAGATTGACCTGACGCGCAAGGTAGACCACGCCCATCGCTCCGCGTCCGATCTCTCGCACAATGCGGAATCCGGCGATCACCGTTCCGGGCGGAAGCCCCTCGCGCAACGGGATGCTCCAGCCGCATTCCTGGCAGAAGTAAGCGGTGTCGTCCATTTCAGAACGCGCTGCATGCACCAGTTTATTGCAATGATGGCAAAATAGCATTCACGAACTCCGCGACATTCCGTCGCCGCTCCTTCTGCAGTTACCAGTTTTTATTAGCTCGTTTTTCACCCTGTCGGAACTCGAAAAAGGCGGTTAAAGTCTTTCCTACAACGTTTCACATTCGCGCTTTATTGCTTCGCATTTCGCAAAAAAGCGCACGCCTCCTGCTTCTTGCAGGCGTGCGAGCCCCTTTCAAGTCGTCAGTCGACATATCGATTGTACTTCTTTTCATATCCAATGTTCGTGTCGGGGCCATGGCCTGGAATTGCGCGCGTGTCGTCAGGAAGAGCGAACAGCTTGGTGCGGATGGATTCGGAAAGCTTTTCCGGATCGCCGCCGGGCAGATCGGTGCGTCCGACGGATCCGTAGAACAGCGTATCGCCGCAGAAGACGGTCCCGAGCTTCGTAAAATAGTACGAGACGCCGCCGGGCGTATGTCCGGGACACTCCAGAACCTGCACGTCGGGATCCTCCAAAGGCCAGCAGGTTTCCGGAAGATCGGAGCAGGCGGGCAGATACATCGGGATTTCGTTGCTTTTGCTCCGATACAGGGGCGCGTCGTTCGGATGCAGATAGACCTTCTTCACGCCAAGAGCCTTCGCGATCGCTCCGACTGCGGAGATGTGATCCACATGCGCATGAGTCAACAGGATTCGCGTCTCTGCGCGTTCGATTCCCTTCGCCGCCTGCTCAATGAGCTTCCAGTCCCCGCCGGGATCGATGACATACAGCACGTCGGATCCTGGATTCTTCACAAGAATGCAGTTGGTCTCCAGAAGACCGACCGGAATGATTTGAAACGGATTCATTGTGTTTTTTCTCTCCTGAACATCTTCGAATGCGGGCTTCATGCGCGCAGGTCAATGCAGCGAGCCGGGACCGTAGCGATCGCCCGATCCGCCGTCGTCGCTCCAGTCGTCGCAATGATCCTTGTTGCGTCCGCCGCCGGACGCTTCGGCATTCAGCCATTCGATTCCTTCGTTGCGATATTCCGCATCGTCTAAAAGTTCCAGGGCGTTGTAGTAATAAGAAAAATGAGAGAGATGATCCGGGTAGCGGCTCGCGGCCTCCGTCCACGCCGCCTGCAAAGATGCCGAATGGCCGAGAATGGGCACGAATTCCGTCAGGAAGTAATACCAGCTGATGTTCAGCGTCGATATGCCGTAGACAGGCTCCAGGGAGATCGGAATCAGAGCCGCATGCGTGAAGACAGGAAGAACCAGACCGCCCGCCTCGTGCGGACGCAATGTTTCGCCGGAATCAAGCTGAATCGTTCCGAACGGCTTCGCCAATGCATCGCTGTTCAATTCCTCGATCGCAGACGTGCGCATGTTCTGCTCCGAATCGGAAAGCTGCTTCGCGCCCCGACCGTACAGCGCGCCTCCGACCGTCTGATAACTGCCGTGCTGCCCCAGATATCCGGTGACAGTCCGAGTGTCCTGCGCCGCCTCGAAATACGCGCGCGCTCCGGAAAAGTAGTCGTACCCTTCTCGGAAGGAGCCGCGCAGATAGCTGCGCCAGGAATTGCTGTAGCTGTCGCTGTAGCTTTTCCAGGAGTCGTCGAACACCGCCCAAGTCAGATAAGGCAGAAGATTGTAGCGCAGATCCTCGTCGTCTCCATTGTAAATGATTGCGGTCGTGATTCCGTCTTCGTCAAAGTCCGGCCACTGGTACAGCACGCGCGCCGTGTCCGTGTCGCCGACGCGCTCGCCGTTCAGATAGTAATAGTCGCTTCCTTCCTCGTACGTCGGGAAGGTGAAGGTTCCATCCTCATTCAGCTGAAAAGGATACGGATCTTCGACGTCGAACAGCTCGGTCAAAAGCTCCTCTCCGCCGCCGAGCAAACGCCCGAACGCCTCCTTGTCCTCCGCCTGCAGAAACAGATCTTCGCCGCCCCAATAGGAGATGTGCAGCGGCAGAAGCTCCGCCTGTTGCATGAAGGATGAATTGTAGTCGCATGTGAATTCTCCCCACCATGCGCCGTTGAAATTGCCGTTCAGCAGCACGTCCTTGAGATAGCACCAATGTCGTGCAATGATCGCCTCATAGAACGAACGACGCCCAAGATAGTAGGTCAGATCCGAATCGGAATCCGAATTCAGATACGGCGCGCCGAGGAAGGTGAAGCGCGTTCCCGCTGCAATGCCGTAGGCGATGTTGCCCGATCCGGACGAATTCGCGCCGATGTCCATGATCTGCATGACCATGTTTATATACGGCTCGCGCCATTCGTAGTCGTTGATGATCGGATTCGCCACCGCCGGATTGCCGTACAGGGTCTGTTCGTTCAGGAGACCGAGAAACTCGAAAAAGAACTCGCCTGCATCCTCGTTGTAGTTCAAGCCGTTGTTCTTCGCGGCCTGCTGCGCCGCGCCAAAGCCGATCAGAGGGCAGACGAACGCAAGGCGCGTCTGGAGCTGCGCCACCAGCGAGTTCGCCGTCTGCAGCTGCTTGAGCTCCTCGTCGACGCGCCGCAGCTCCTCTAGAAACTCTTCCATTTGGAAGACGAGACCCTCGTCCGGAGTTTCGATGAAGAACGAATCGGGATCAGGCACGAGCGTGAACTCCTCTTCATTCGCGCCGATCCCGTAGAAGGGATCGGAAACAAGCAGATTCGCCGCGCGCGCAAGATTCAGTTCTCCGATCAGATTCAATGCCTTGCGCTGCCATTCAGCGCCGGTGAGGGCGGCCGCGTCGACCGCATTCTGAATCTTGATTTTTCCGCGGATCACATTATGGACATCAAACAGCAGAATGCCCGCGAACAAGATTGCGACGATCGCAACGAGCGCGACCGGAAGAACCTGTCCTTTCTCTCCGACTGTTTCGATTCTCCGTGCCATGAAAGCATCACTCCAGATATGTGTCCGCATAGTTCGTCAGTTCCGTCTTCGCCTCGATCGTCGCCGCTTCGTCGACGTTCAGGTAATCCCGCAATGGAATGCGCAACGGATAATTTTGGAATTCGAACGTTCCGACGACCTTGTCGCTCTGCTGCGAAACGTCGAACGTCGTCTTCGTCCCGGTTCCCGATCCGCACTTGGAGCAGCCGCCGGACATGACGTCTCCATAATGCGGACACTTGTAATTCCAGTGCCGCGCCGGCGAACCCTCCCAATATTCGTACCGCGCGCGCTGCGTTCCGTCCATGAAGCGGCGGAGGATGATCTTTTCCTTCGCGAAAAGCGTGTAGGGATCCGTGAAGGAGCTGGCGTTGTACGGAGCAAGAATGTCGCCCGACGCAGGGACGGCCTTCACCAATGCCTCCCGCTCCGCAAGCGTATCGGAAAAGCCAACTGCGGCGGAACGGGTCCCGCGGAACGACGCGTACTCCGCAATCATGTTCGCAAGGGAAAGTTGGAATACCTGCAGACAGCCGAAAAGAATCAACAGCAGGACAAGAATCGCCAACAGGGATTCGACGAGCGATGCGCCTCGCTCCTCTCTTTTGCTGTCATGCCTTGTCATGTCCGCCTCCGGATATAAGAAAAAAACAGCCGCCGCGGGCATGCGAACGCCCTGGAGACTGCTTTTTTCGATTGAACGATTCGATCGCGACGCAAGGTCGGTCAGAACTCGACGTCTTCAATGTTCTTGAGCGCGTCTCGCTCGGACCCGGAGTCGTCTTTCTGTTCGCCGCCGAGAGCTTCCGTCGTTCCTTGGAACAACGAGCGAATACGGTCTCCGAAGATCCCGATCACAGTCAGAGACGCCACTGCGACAATCGCGATGATGATGATGTACTCGACGATCGCCTGACCTTTGCGTCCGCGTCTTTGCTTCCAATTCTTCATTGTCGCTTTCTCCTTCAGTGAGTCAATCCCAATACGGCTCCCATGCAATCAGAGAGACGATTCTCCATCCATAATCTGTAAATGCGCTGATAAGAAACAGAAGCGACAGAGCGACCAAGACGAAAAGGAAAAGCGCGATCGCATATTCCGTCATGGCCTGACCTGACCTCGTCCGAAATCCGCTCATTGTCGTTTCTCCGTTTGTGTTACGATAGCGCCGTTTCTCGCCCTGTCAAGAGTCTCTTTCGCTTTTTTTCGATAATTGCTCCGCTTTTTTCATCGGCTTTCTCAGATCGCGAAGCCCATGTTGAAGTGGAAGCGCAGACGCCGCGACACGTCTTCCTGATTGCAGTAGATCGGGTATGCCAAATCCAGACGAATCGGAGTCTGCACGCCGGGCAGCTTGATGCGCAAGCCGTAGCCGATGCCCACATTCGGCGCGGAGAACGGACCGAAGCGATCCTCCATCACGTCGCCCACGTCGACGAAGAACGCGCCGCGCACGGGTCCGTAGATCGGATGCGACAGTTCCGCCGTGAAGACATACATGAGCTGTCCGCCGAAGTTATGATCGTCTTCTTCG